>NZ_CDLKIE010000113.1:0-15100 GCF_975902315.1 Kaarinaea lacus
CCAGGTGCCTCACCACCCTCAGGGCCAACATCATTCAGGTTAACGAGAAAATTCTTGTTTTTCCAGCCATGGGGGATCGCCACGTGGCACAGGTTACAGCGCCAGGTTGCAACTACTCCGGTATGATATACATGTAGATTGTTGATTGGACCACCCATACAACCGCCGCCACAGGCTGGTGTGGCAAATCCACTTGTCTGGGCAGTAGCACCTCCACCCATGCCACCCATGCCACCGCCAAGACCAGCTTGACCATACTGGTTATATTCATGACACTTAAAACAAAGATGGTTTTCTGAGCCCGCATCACCGGTACCAAGGTTACCCGTACCATCGGTGTCCGTAGTGCGATTACCACTCCATTCACCCTTCAGCAGAAAGTCGTTAATTGATCCGTGAGGCCCCCAGGGAAAACCGTCTTCGTTAGATCCACCACCGGCTTTGGGACGTGGGACAACGCCATCATTGGCAGTATCCGTATCCGAACCATGGCAATCGGTGCAGTACATGGTCTGAGTACCAATAGTCTGGAAAGGTGTTCGCCAGTTCGTCGGATCTGCTCCACCGCGCACTCCGCTGCTGCGACCCGTTTGGCGCATGACGGGATGCCAGGAACGATGATTGTTGGCGGCATAGGCACCAGCCGCTCCAGTGGCAGAACCAGACGTGCCTTCCCCCATATGGTCAGCGGGTGATTGATACTCCATCGCCTGGTTAGTGTAGATGGTCAGGTCATTAGTGCCGGGAGGCGTTCCTCCGGTGAATGTACCCAATTGCGGACGTAACGGCGTAGTACCAAAGTTGTTGTTCTGATCGTTATATCCGTAATTCGAGTGACATTTTAAACATACCTGGTATTCACGTGTGACATGGGGAGCGTTTATCGCCGTGCTGGCACCTATGCCTGGACTACCACGTTTCACGTCAAAACTGACCGGAATAGTCATAAAAGCCGTACCACCATAAACCGGTTCTACACCCCAAATACCACGTAATACACCCGAAGCCAGATTATTGTGTGGCTGGGCATGATTATGGGTACCCGCCGCGTTCGGGACAAACGGATCCATATTAAACTGGCGATTTTTAGTGACTCGGTGCGGATTATGACAATCGGTACATTCGGCATGCCTGTTGGTTAAATTACCACGCCCCATATTGGCTGGATTTTCTATAAAGTCTTTACCTAATCCATTGGGGTCCTGAACATCTGGATTGGGTGAACCAATGTCGTGCATCTCCTGACCTGCTGGCTGGTCGGAATTGGAAATCGGCATATGAGTGCGCATGGTGGTAAAGTCAGTTTTGATGTCAGGCACCTGGAAATTACCAGTACCTTGCCCTATCAATGTGTTCCCATCCGCAGAGTGACAGGCATAACAGGTCTCTTCTATTGCTGGTTGGCCATTACCTGTTTTAATCCGATAGCCTGATGAAGATGTCATGATTCCACCATCCGTACCTTCACGAAGTAATCGGCGCGAACCCTGAACGGTATGCGTATCGTGACAGGCCAGACAAGCACTTTCCCAAACCTGAGTACCGTTGCCAGAGGTAGGAAACTCACGGACTTCAGCTGCAGCGGTTGTATATGTCTCATCAGCAACGTTGGGGTGCGCATGCGCTGACCCTACCCAACCCGCCTTGTCGTGGCATGCCAGGCAAATGATGTCATTGTTCGGGTTAAACTGACCTTCCTGTGGCTGAACTTTCTGGAAACGGTTCAAACGTAGAAACTTGATATTTTCCGTAGGGTCGGTACTACGAATATGCGGATCATGACAGCTGTTACATTGCACCAAACCGCCAGTGTTAGTACCGGCGTCGGGCTCCAGATGTATATATTCAGTACGAGTACGCTGTCCTTGTGTTGGAGGCCAGGGATCAACACTACGCACGATTATATCATCCTCAACATTGGGGAAACGCATTTCACCATCTACCGCGGCCAGGTTGGCATCGTAGCGAACAGATATCGGATGATCGTTGGTGAGATTAGTGCCTAGATTTCTTGTAAATCCTGTGGTTGCACCTTCACCAGGCGCCATGGTTCCACCAGGTCCCGTACCCTGCATCGCGATATCTTCGGTGGTTCCATCCTGATCGGTAAACGTGCCCCAAAGCACATTCACGGCGCCAATCGCCAGGGTGCCGTCATGGCAGGACAAACACAGCTTGGATACGCCATTAGGTTGCTGTAGCGCCTGGGCCTGAAGGTTGGGATTAAGCCCCGGACGACCTGAATCGAGCGATCCACTCACATAGGTTTGGTAATTGGCGTTTGATAACTGTCGATTCCAGAGGGGCCCTACGCTGGTTTCTGCTGCATGTGGCGTATGGCAAAACACGCAGATTTGTTCTTCATCGGTTGCTCTGACAACACGCTGTTGTCCGGTAGGCAAGGTATTAGGATATAACGGAGACGCGGAAAAATTGTGCTTGGTATTTTGAATATCAGCAACGCGACCAGCAAACGCAGACGTTTGCCAGATAACCAGCATGATAGATAATACTGCCCCCGTTACAACAACGCTCTTAACTCGCATGATCACCTTGCTCTATTGTTTTGAAACAGCCCTACGTGCGTAATTTCCGCCCAAGTATTGCAGAATAACAACCCGCCCATTAAACATGTCTGCAATATATATTCTGTCGTTATTATCTGCCCAAATTCCCGAGGGCAGGTAGAACTGTCCAACATCTGTTCCTGTGCCACCAATCGGCAACAAAAACTCCCCGTTAGAGTTATATATTAGCAAATGATCGTGAAATGACTCAATGACATAGACGTTGCCTTCACTATCCGTCGTGACACCCTTCGGTCTGACTAAATTCCCTACAAATAGTCCTCGTTTGCCGAATTCGCTCTTAAATTCGCCAGAATTTGTTAAAATTTGGACCCGCGTATTGAAAGTATCGGTTACATACAGGTTACCATCGCTAAAATGCAGGTGGGTTGGACCGTTGAACTCTCCCGTATTACTACCTCTTTTCCCAAGGACATTAATTAAGCTGCCATTCTCATCAAAAACTTTTATATCGTGAGCATGAGAATCTGAAACATAGATCCTGCCGTTGACTGGATCTCTGGCGATTCCTGTAGGGCGCTTGAACTTATCTTCACCAAATCTGTTGATTGGCTTTCCTGTTTCGTCAAGCTGAATAACCATTCTCAGGTCTGCGTCGACGACGAGGATGGTCTTTTTAGGACCAGGCGTAATCCCCACCGGTGTTGCAAAGTTTGTATTGGGAGTCGCCAGGTGCCATTCGCTTAAGCGGCCCTGAGGCAGGTCAAAAACCATAATCGAATGACGGCTCACATCAGTGACGAACACTCTACCGTTTTCGTCGATTGTGCCTGATTGAGGACGCTGCAACACGAGTGGTACTGGATTTTGCCCCACAATACCCGCTACCCACTTGAAAAAGTCCCCCATGTAATCACCGAAGCTTTTATCATCATCAACGGTTCTAACATTCTGTTCGCCAGTAAGCGTACCAACATAGCGAAATCGAGGAATTTCAGGTGGCGGCGGCCAAATCTTCGCAGTAGATTCTTCAACTTCGTAATCCATGCGATATTCTCTGCTGGCGCAAGCAGTCAGAAACAGGATGCTTGCTAGCAGCAACAATTGCAGTTTTAGCTTTCTGGAATTGGCGATTTTGATCATTGGTTTAACGCCGCTGGTTCGGGAGCCTCAGCACTCATACGTAACACCTGCACCCGCATATTCATACTATCGGCAACATAGAGCAGATCATTATTAATCCACATACTGGTAATCATTCGAAACCGACCTGGCGCAGAACCGGTACCACCAAACACAGACAACAATTCTGCATCCTGATAAATTCGGATTGTATTGTCTGACCTATCTGCGACGTAAACGATTCCATCCTCGTTTACAGCGATTGCGGTGGGAAATATCTGGTGCGATTCTCCAAAAGAGTATTTGTAGTCGCCATTCATCGTAACAACCTGTACTGGCAATTCCAGACGATCCAACACATACAGTCCATCGACGCCAACAGTCATACCCGTGATAGCCCGAAACCTGCCCGGCCCCGTTCCACGTTGACCAATTGCACGAACAGCCTTACCGAACTTGTTAAATACAAGCACATGACTATATGAACCATCCGCAACGAGCACTTCGCCGGTAATTTCATCAACCAAGATATCCATAGGCCGTGACAGGTTGGCAAGGTCTTGAATAACCTCTAACACGTTTCCTTGCTCATCAAAATGGAAGACCTGTTTACCCATGGAGTCTACAACGTAAAATGTCTGGTCTCGAGCAACATAGATATTTCCGGGTTCACCGACAAATTGAGCGCCCACATTACCAATAGGCTGGATAGTGCTAGTTACCAAATCATAACGAAACACGATACGCAATCCTGCATCGACGATGTAGAGGTAATTATTAACGCCGCCAACAGCAACAGGATTCATTAAGCGAATCTCCTGATCCGGACCAACCATCAGGCGTCTAAAAGCGCCAGTGAAGCCTGCTTCGTTCTGTCGTCCACCTTTGATAATTGAATCAAACGCAAGAAATTTGGATTTAGCGCCACTACGTCCTGAGCCGGCCGACCCAGAAGTAACTTCTTCTAGTTTGTTTTCCGTAGCAATTCGCTCTAACTCAGCCATTGAGCAGCCGAGCAATAGAAATGGTAGATATATTAGAAAAACGGTTAGCGTAAACCGACGCTTTCGCGCGAAACACTGTGGCATCGATTACACTCCAGGGGAGGAAAAGCAACTTTACCATGGCAAACACCACAATATTCACCCTCTATAATTGCCGCCATAGTGACAAAATTACCACCACGCTGAGGGAGGAAAATGGCAGGATGACAGTTTTTACAGGTCAACCATTTCGTATGCGGCAAATGCGGGAATCTTACATAAGGCATAGATGCGGTGTTTTTAAAGATTACATCAAAGTCTACCGAATGCATTTTTTCATTTCCGGTTAGCCCAGTCCGCGGCTGAATCATTCCACTATTAAGTGTCTCAACCCAATTTACAATGCCACGAGCATCACGGGGGAAGTCTTTCATTGCTTCCGCGGGGGGCTGCAGGGTCTTTACTGCATCATTGTGAGGATCATGTATGCCATCCTTATCGATAGCTATAACATCACCGTGTAATTGAAAATGCCCACCACCTTCTTCGGCAACAACAGAACCCACTGCCACACACAACGCAAACAGCATGACTCCAATACCAGATTTTATATACAAGTGTCTCGCCATAATAAAAGATGAATCCTTGCGCATCGCCACCAAACCCTAATACTCTACTGTTAATTGATTTGATCTCAACCTGTTAAATATCCAAATCCGCGAATCTTGATCCCAAGCTATTCGGCGGCCAAACAATTCTATTGCGTTACACCGATCATACGCAGAGCGCGACGCACATCCTTAGTCGCATCCTGAAGCATAGCGATCGCCGTTGGATAATCACCCGATTTAGCTTTATTCACTGCGCGGTCTCGTAAATCCTGCCCCTTCTTTAGAAAAGATTCCATCAATTTTTTCGCACCTTCAGCAGGCTTTTTCTGTTCCACAGCGATCGGAATCAGTTCCTCATATCCAGCGAATCGTTTTAATTCGTAATCGTACTCTTCTTCCGCCGTTTCAAAATTTAGATCGTAAACGATGGTTTGATTGTTTAACATTTTGTGTAAGGCAACCGTTATCATACGCTGGGCTTTTTCCAAATCCTGATTTGCTTTCAGGTAGTCGCCTTGCTTTGCGCTCTTCGTAGCGGATGCCTTAAGTTTCTCTACTTCATTTTTATCATAATCAACCGCAGCATCTTTCCCTTGCTTCTTGGCAATCCTATCGTAACTATCCTTGTGAGAAGCCTCAAAATCCTTGATTGAAACCTGCAATTCCTCGTGTCGTACTTTCATATGTTCCAATGCACTTTCATTGGGAACAAGTTTGATTGATTTCTTTAACAAAACAATGGCGTTGTCGGCTTGTTTGTATGCCTCTTCATTTTTACCTGTCTTCAGGTTTTCTCTGGCCAAATTCAAATCAGTCTCCGCTTTTTTATGAAGATCTATCGCGCCACTGATATTACTTTTTAAAACAGCCTGACTGTTTTTTGACTTTAACAACATATCTGCAAACATGATTTTCTGGTTCGCATCAGCTTTTGTAAATTGCTTGTTTGCTGTTGCCGCAACCGAGGCAGTCGTTGCAGCTGTTTTCTTTACAATCTCAACCGTCTGACCCGGGTTTACTATGTGAATCTTTCCACCCATATAAGGATGATTGCGGCAGGAGTAAAACAACACATCAGGGGTCTTATCATCTGGTTTAATGGTTATAGTTCCTTTATAGGTGAATTGCCCTTCAATTCCGTGTGAGTATGGTGTACTGCCCCAACCGATTTCCTTTAGTGAAATATATACGTCGTGCATTGGATCCGTGGCCACATCAATGCGATATGTTTTCCCACGTTCCAGAACAATTTCCTTACCTTGCTCGTTGTTTACAACAAACCCCATCGCATGTCCTTTGCCAAAATGAGGGTGAGATTGATCTTTTTTGCCGGCTGTTATAACGAAATGATCAGGACCGGTTGATACGGGAACTGTAGCTGCGGCTGCCGCGTCAGCTGCTGGCGCAGACTCCGCTTCCTTAACCACTTCTTCTACAGGTGCAGCCTCAGTGACTTGAGGTTCCGCTTTATCTTCTACAGGGGCCTCAGGAGTTGGTTCCGCAATTGGCTCAATCTTCAACTCTTCATCTTGATCAGGCTTGCCAGGAATTACTTCAACGACTGGTTCTTCCTTAACTTCAGGGGCAGGTTCTGCCATTTTTTCCGTTTCAGTTTTCGCCTGCTCTACATCCGAAGGTTTTACAGCCTCGGCTTGAGCGGCCATTTCACCAGGCTTTTCTGCATCTATTGTTTCTTTCTCCACACTGGTGCTACACCCAGCCAGGGATACGAACGAAACAATTAAAACGATAATTGATAATTTGATTGCTACTCTATTCATCACTTGCTGCTCAACACTACAGATTTGGAAGAAATTTCTATGTCTCATAAGCTTTCTATTAACTATGCAAGTTTATTACCTTATTAAGGGAAATGTGGACCTGCATATAAACAAAACGGCGCGTAGTATCTGGGAACCACGCGCCGTATATGCTCTATCTCACGTATGGGCCCGCAAGCCCTGACTAATATCTAATATAACTATTAACGCCAGGGTGTTTTCAGACTCGCTTCACTTTGAGGTGGCTTCCAATCTTTCGGCTTAGCTTTTGAATGACATAGCTTGCACGACTTTGTTGTGATTGGAAACGAAACCTTGCCATGACAAACGCCACACTTCTGACCTAGCAAGATAGCCGACATGTTAATCACGTTAGCATTACGTTGCGGTATGAAAATTTTCGGGTGGCAATTGGAACAATGCAGCCACTGCGTATGCGGTTTATGTGGAAAAACCACGTCCGGCACCGATGCTTTTACTTCACGAACGATATCAAGATCCATCACCAGAGGCTCGACTTTAGGGTCAAAGCGGTCATACCTTGGCTTCAATAAACCGTCGTTTAGCGATTTCACCCAATCCACATAGTTGCCGTATTCGGAACCTGGTAATCCTTCGTAGGCAATTAATGGTGGTTGCAGCACATGCGTACCATCATTGGCTAAATCGTGAATACCATCCTCAGCTGGAGGAGCATTTTTCATTTTCTCTTTTTTCAGCAAACGGTTAAAAATATTTGCTGAGCTAACAGTTCCTGTTTTTTTCTTGGCATCTTTCTTATCCGCAGCGAATGTTTCTGTCCCCACAAACATAACCACCAGGAGGAGCGCCATTACTATTAAACTAAATTTTTTAATATTCATTGTTGTTCTCCCTCTCTTTCGCCTTTATTTTTGCACTTGCTCTTTGCCTTCAAGCGCTTTATACGTAGGAGCGACGAGACGTTGAACGGTACTACCATGTATCGAGGTAGGTGTACCTGGAACGCCTGAGTGGCACATACCGCAGTTCTCTACCGACCATGAAATTTCACCATTGTGGCAAGCCCCGCAGAATTGACCATCAATAATTTTCGCCATAGTAATTTTGTTGCCGCCTGCCTTGAATTTAAATCCCAGGTCGGCATGGCAAACTTTGCAACGAAAGCGAATTCGATGATACCAATGTGGAAACACCACGGGACGCATTCCCGCAGCATCTGCATAATTATTAATCACTACATCAGCGTATTCTGCTTTTGCCGATTGCGGCAAGATAAGTACTGCAACTACGCCGAGCAGCCCTATAAGTGCGGATCTAAACATAGAGCCCTCCTCCCTATTTTTTTAATATCGTCAATTACTTTCCGCGATTTCTGGTTATATTTTGTTGTTCGAAGACCGAACTATACTACACGAACTCAAAAAGCTCGAGTAATTGAAAATGTGAGTGATTCCGTAGTGGTTCCCCCCTGGGTGGTCATTATACGGAAAGTTACGTTAGTAGTCAGCAGACCAATGCGATAATCAAACCTATTTTCAGATTCCAGCGTTTCCTGCGCACTAACCTCTTCATCCTCAAATCGCTTATTGTATGTCCACTTGGAGCTAAATCTTAGCGGATAAATGCCAAAAGTTCGAGAATTTGTATAGGTTATATTTGCTGAAAGAGTCATTGGCTGGCTCGGCGTATCTGTTTCCGGAATATCCTGCTTAGTGGCCTGAAATGTCGCTGTAGCAGACAAAGCACTCACGCGTGATAAGGCGTTACGTTGGGTGAATTGCCACAGTAACTGCTGGAACGTCGTATCCGTGATACCCCATGATCGGGTGTCGGAAAACGCTATTGATGAAAAAGTACCCGAGCTAATACCTCGTCGACTCCAGCCTAAACTGAGACCATTCCCTAATCCATAGCTAGGATCATCAAGTTCCGAGCTTTTGCTGGCATTACCATTTTGGGTAAATGCAAAATTCATTGTTGAAGTTCGGCCAATAGTAAAAGGGCGGCTAAAGTTTTGACCTAAACTCACTGAATAATTCTGAATGCTTTCCGTGGTATCGTTTAAACTTGACGTGGAATTACTTAAACCAGCAGCGCCGTTCCAGTTCCAGTTAAATCGACCCACAAAGTATTGTTGCGAATTATAACTTCCATTTGCACTTAGCGTGCTAAACACTGATTGCTGAGAGTCCGTCTCAGTGGCACTGGCAGACGCTTGCGCTATAAAACGTAACGAACGTGAAGCACGATAGCTGGCACCAATATTAGTTGCCAGGTTATTTGTTTTACTGCCCCCACCGCTTTCAGAAGCAGATACTCTGGCTCCTCCATTTAATGTATAAGGTCGATCAATGGGTCGCCAGGAAAAGTTACTGTTAGCCTGTACGTTTTGAAACAGTCCGCGGTTATCGGCTACCCCAGCATCGTTTCGCGTGTAATTCGCTAGAGATGTGACCTGTAATTCAGTGCCCGGAGCATAGTTGTGTCTCGCCTCCAGTAGGCCACTGGATGGCTCTAAATCCGAAGTGGATCTCTCGGACATTGAATAGTTAGCCGTCGCATAAAACCTGTGATGTCGTTTCCTGGCGCGAAAGCTGGCACTAAAATTATCACTACTTGAGTCTGATCTATCGGATTCAAAAGAATTGTGGTCATACGATAAACGAGCGACATAACCACTTACGCCATAATAGGTCTGACTCATGAACAGGCGGTAATTTATATAGTGATCATCTGCCTGAAATGATGCTGCAGTATTTTCCAATCGGCTATCCGTTCGGCTTAGAGACATGATAAACGGAAAACGACTTTGTGGAAAAACAGTAAACTGTATATTGCCGGAATAAGTGGTTGTGGAGGTTCCACTGGTGCTGGTATTGGAATTACTTTCAGCAATCCCGAAACTCAATCCAAATCCCAGCGTGACAAACCAGGGCTGCCATATGAAACCTGTCCCTGAAATATTGGCAGTGAGCGATGAGTTTTCTGATTCAGCTTCATTTGATTTTAAATAACTGTAGGTATAACCAAGGCTGCCGCTATAAGCCATAGGAATCATTGGCAATGCAAATGAAAATTTGGAATACAGCAGGATTAATAGAATAATTACCGAGCAGCCGAATGGCTTGACGATATTTAGTGTTGTATTAGTTTTGACGGGCATAGCAATTCATTAACGACCGGCACAATCCACTATGATCGAGAGCACAAAGCTCTCTAAACCAATATTAATTAGTTTACCGTATGTGAATCGACTGTTAGACCGACCCCCCCAAAAAAGAAGCTCTATTTCAGAGCAATGTAAAAAGTACTATTTATTTTATTCTTCAATACTAACGCTCAGTCTAAGATAGCTACTACATCCATGCAAATACTTGCCTGAAAATTACCGCTCTTTACAGTCGATTTATAAAGCATTAATCGAATAACAGCTACCTTCTATATAACTAACACACCCATTATTAAGACTGAGGACGTGGACCCGCTGTTGCGCTTTTTACGACATTGTCATTTATATCTATTTTTGCATTCTTACGAAGTGTTAAGATTAAATTTTCCCACGCCTCATCTGCCAATTTCCGTTGTAGCAACTCTGTCGCCCGGGGTTTCACTTTTTCAAATTCGTTAAGTTTTGCTTCTTGAATTCCATTTAACCTGAATACCGCCACTCCCTGTAAAAGCATGACTGGCTCGGAAATCTGTCCAAGCTCCATCGAGTTCAACACGTTTTGTGCGGGCTTGGATAACATTCCTGTATGGATATATCCCATATTGCCACCCTCCACCGCAGATTCATCTCCGGAGTGAATACGCGCCAGTTCCTCGAAATTTTCTCCATCTCGTAGTCGACGCGCAATCTCATCGGCTTGTTCAGCAGCTTCCTGCCAAACTGTGCTTGGTGATGACGGATCGACTTTTAACATAATTATCGAGACGTTCCACTTTTCAGGCGCTGTAAATTGGTCTGCATTTTCTTTGTAATATTCCATCACTGCTTTTTCTGAAGGCGGGGGAATGTTTCGCGTTTTTTGTTCCAGTTGCTCAATAGTATTTTCCAGTTCTATTTTTGGTCTAACAGAAGCAATAATCGCTTCCTTACCCTTTTCCCAGTTTGCTTGCTTCCGATATTTGGCAGTTTCTTTTTCAATTGATTTTTTAACCTGCTCAGGATTGGGTTTGACACCAAGCTTATTAGCCTGCTGCACCAACAATGTTTCATCAATCAGCTTTTGAGCCACACTATCACGAAACTTTTCCAGCTCCTTATCCGTAACTTTTCCATGAAAAAAAGTTTCCCGCACTCCAGTCCTAAACGCTTCCTGAAATTGTTGCGCAGGAATCACTTGATCGTTAACCACGGCAAAATAATCATCTGAAGGTGTATCTGCGGCTTTAACTGCTGTTACAAAAAAGCAAAGCAAAGCTGTAAAACTGAAAATTTTCCTGCACGTCAAGTTAGCTAATAACGAATAAGTAGACTGTGGATAGTTCAACATATGCATGGAGTTTACGAATAATGGTTTATGGTTTTTAAAAAGACATAGCATTATGCATTATAAATGGCAGCTAAAAAACCGGGATATTTAATTGTTAGGCAATTATTTTGCTACAAAAAAAAACTGGTAGCCAAGCATATCAGCTTAGCTACCAGTTTATTGTACTTCTTACAATTACGTGACTTGTCTAGTAATTACTTAATGTGGCAAGTCAAGCAAAGTGCGCTACCACGGTTCGGGCTAACTGCATTTGGGAAATCACCCGATAGTGAAGCCGGAATACCGTTAGATACACGCAAGAATGTTGGATTATCGATATTATGTGGATCGTGACAAGAACCACATTCTACAAATGGCTGTTCGCCACCAGCTACACCGGTTTCTGACTCAAGACGTGTATACAGAATTACGTCCACCCGGTCACGACTGCCGTTATTTAACGACTCGTCATTACGCTCAATCCACCACAAAGTAGTGATTGGCGCTGTAGTTGGAGCAGCCATATTGTTCAAAGTAAAGCTTGTTGGATGTGGATTCGGATTAGCACCTGCTGGAAAGTCCGGGTCATTCGTAGGACCATTCACATTCGTTGTGCTAACACCACCACCAGCATATTGCATACTTACCGGGTGATCATTAGAAAGATCAGTTCCCAGGTTCTGTACAATCGTTGGATCCAATTGACCATTCACCTGATCATCACCCACAAAGTTGGTACCAATACGTGCACCAGCTGGATCATAACCACCTGAACCCGGCGCATTTATCACTGAGTCGATAGCCTGGGTACCATCATGGCAAGACAAACATGCGATAGTCACTGAACCGACAGGCGCCTCAGTCGCATCAAATGTTGAAGTCCCTAGCGATGAATAACGTGTGTAGCTAGTCGGATCACTTAACTGTCTGTTCCAGATAGGCACAGCAGCAGTGTTGTCACCACCGTGAGGTGTATGACAGAAAACACAAATTTCCGCAGTGTCGTTACTGTGGTTAGACGGCTGACCGCCGTTTGGTGTAGTAGTACGTTGGTTAGTAGAACCTAGATTGTGATAAGAATCGAAGATACTACTCATTGGTCCACCGAAACTCGGTGGTGTACCACCTACTGGCGCAGCCAGCGCGGTACTAGATAAAACGACTAACGTTGCACCAGCAATACCGGCACAAATCGCAGTCTTAGTAAAAAGTTTATGGTTCATAATGTAACCCCCTGCCTCTCGCTCTGTGAGATTAACCACCGTTCCTGGGTAGTTATTATTTAAACAAAGATAGTTCACTCAGTAGACGCTTTTGTAACATGTGCCCATCTTTAATGTCAACAAATTATAGGGCTGTAAATTTAATTTTATATCATTTTTGAAATTTTTCATGGTTAATAAATTATTGAGCAAAAACAACTGGATGTTTGTCAATCAACTGGGTAGTAACACAACAAAGTGGCCACTTTATGGCCTTTAATCGGTTTCTGAGCAGAGCCGTTAAAATAACAAAGAACTATAACAAAATGTGAGCAATTCTGACTTAATAATTATCAATTTTAAAGACTACGTACGTAACATCGCAGCTGGATAGTCGGTTATTCGTACGAATAACAAGATCTGTTAATTAAGTGAGAAAATAAAGAGTTAGACAAATACTAAATGTTTTTATGGTATCCATAACATAAGTTACATTCACCGATAATCAAGAAATAAATAGTCTTTACTACTCTGCCGGAGCCGACTTTGCAGATTGTTTGTCATTTGAGGAATTTTTAGAATTACTGGCCTTTGTGCCAGCCACTAGTTGTTGTATTTCCGGTTCCGTTAATTTACGAATAACATCTACCTTATGATGAACCTGATCCACAATATAAACACGATCGGTCTCATCCACTGCAATACCGGCGGGTAGCACAAATTGCCCTGGTTTATCTTCAAGGCCAGGTTCTCCTATAAATAATAATAGTTTCCCATCCTGTGAAAAAATCTGGAAGTTACGAAATGCTCCATCTGAAACATACACATTCCCTTGCGTATCAGTTGCAATACCTCTTGGCCGCGCCAGGTTTCCCAGGTTTCTTCCGACTTTTCCCCACGAACGTAAAAACTCACCCTCCGGTGAAAACGCCTGTATCCTGAAATTTCCCGCATCCAGCACATAGAGTGTTCCATCACTGCCAACTGTGAGC
The DNA here is from genome assembly GCF_975902315.1 of Kaarinaea lacus. Lineage (NCBI taxonomy): Bacteria > Bacillati > Cyanobacteriota > Cyanophyceae > Nostocales > Nodulariaceae > Kaarinaea > Kaarinaea lacus. The sequence continues at coordinate 13,677 of NZ_CDLKIE010000113.1, forward strand.
TGATTGGGTAGATTAAATTCTCCTTGATTGGAACCACGACGACCAATCTCATTGAGTTTGTTGCCTTCCTCATCAAACACAATAACTCGATGCCATTCGGAATTAATCCCACCCCCATCTAGCACATAAATTCGATCTCCTTTCTCATTAGCAGCAACGTCGATAGGCCGTTGAAAATACTCTTTGCTCCCAATACTTTTAATGTACATTCCCAAAGGATCAAAAACCTTAACGTCCTGAGCACTAACATCGGCAATGTATGTCCATTGCTTTCCATCCATGCCAACCCCGATAGGCTTTTCCAGGGCGCCTTTCCCTTTTCCATCGCCGCGATGCCCAAAGGCATACACTTTGCGCCTGGGCACATCAAACATTACTGCAATTCGATATACTGAATCGGTTACAACTATCTTTCCATTTCGTGCGGCTACATCATAAGCTTTGGAGAAAAACAACTCATCGGTTTTGTTCTCACCGGTTACCATACTGCGCAACTGACCCGCAGAATCTTTTTCCATGAGCGTGCCACTGGAGCGCAAACTACCTTCATAAACATAGCGAGGCGTCTCGGGCGGTTTTGGCCAATAAATGGCTTCTTGTTGTTTGACAGGCTCGGTTGCACAACCGATGAGAACTGCGAGTGATACAGCCAGCAATGAAAAATAACTAAGAACGGTTCTAAGAATGATCATACATCATATCCAACAAATATCTCCCTCATCACTGATAATAACAAACCCCTGATAAGGAAGGTAGGAAAGAAAGGTATAACGGACAAATTGCAACAAATAGCGCTACATTAAATCAGCTATTTATAGAAGAAAAAGTTCGCACAAAAGAAAACGGGGCCGAAGCCCCGTTTTCTATAACGCTTTAAAAATGCTAAGTCAGACTTAGAATTTTTTCTTCAGACCAATAGAAATTACGTCTTCTTTAGACTTATCATCTGCATCACTCATACGATAACCAAAGAAAGTGCTAGTGGTCTTGCTGAAGTTGTAGTAACCACCTAAAGCAGCGTAGGTCGTATCAGAGTTTGGAGTGGTTGGATCATCAACATCGATCTGACCAACGTTAACTACCCACTTCCATTTACCCATCTTCATGTTCCAGGCAGCATAGATGTAGGTTGGTTTAACTGATTCAAATCCGTCTTCGCTAAACTCTGTGGCTTCATATTGCAACATGAATTTATGCGCACCGAATTTCAACGCACCACCGGCTTTAACGGCACTATAAGCTTCATTCGTACCAGTGTTGAACACATCACCAGTATCTACAGCCGCAACGAAAACTTCCCACTTATCCTGCTTGAACATTGCGTTAACAGAATAGTCACCCATTCCGTCAGCTGCACCATAAGTCACACGCAGGCTGAAGCCACCTTTAGAACCATACTGATAACCGATCTGGTTTTTCAGGAA
>NZ_CDLKIE010000114.1:0-5161 GCF_975902315.1 Kaarinaea lacus
ATATAAAGTAGCTGCTTAAACTTGCAGCACAATAATAAACACACAATTATTATAAAAACTTTGCCCTTTTATCTTGATCAAAACAGTCGAGTACTTCCTTACCTGGATTTCACAACATGATACAACGCGGTTATAGAGCATTGGTACTATGGATCACCTGGAGTGCAGCAGCCATTGTGATATATGCCAGCATGTACCAGGACACCGATGTGTGGAAATTTGTGCAAAATGATCCTTCAAGAATCACTTGGGGAATCATTGCGTTATTTGGTATGGGCGTCATCACCAGCTTTATTCTCACACTTCTGCTCACATTAGAATCAGTCAAAGCTGATTTACTTGAAGGCATCGCAAAAACCAAAGGTTGGCTCGGCATTGAGGACAGTTCGAAACGGCTTTGTGTTGCGAATTTCTTTGATTCGCTAAAAACTGTTATCAGAAATAATGGCGAGCTCAACATAGAAGCGCTGGTGGATGTGGAATTTGCAGTATACCGCCGCACCGCGCACGCATTAGAAGTCATTGGTAATTTGTTAATCACCCTTGGTTTGGTAGGCACCGTGGTTGGATTAACCCTAACATTAACAGGGCTTACCAGTTCTCTTGAGGCACTGGGACAAGATCAGGAACAGTTACTACGTGGATTGCGCGGCGCCATGGGCGGCATGGGAACAGCGTTCTATACAACATTATTAGGTTCAGTATTAGGTGGTGTTTTGCTGCGTGTCTATGGCCATATTGATGAAAACGGCGTGGATAGCCTGGAAAATGCATTAACAAGAATCTGCCTGGTCTATTGCTCTGCGGATTTCAAACCATCAACGGAACGTGATGTACGTGCGCTAAACCAGGAAATAGACTCCTTAACTCAGAGAATTGAATACCTTAAAAAGATACTCAATGAATCCAAAACAATAGTAGCGGAATTTTCGCAGGAATTAGCAGAACTACATAAACGCGACAACAATCCCCACTCCATGGAAGAAACTATCAAATTACGCAAAGAATACCTGGATACACTCCGCCACGAATTTCAATTAAGACGCATGAACCGCGGCGCCTGGTGGAAAGTATTCAAGAAAAGCTTTCGTAAAACCTGACTGGCCATGCCATATAACTATTGATTAGCGGTAATAAGCTATGGCAAGAAAAAAGCGATCTTCATCAACAAACATTCATGAAAGTTTTTCTGATATTGCACTGCTGATGTTAGCAACGTTTGTCTTTTTGCTTGTCACCATCATGATCACCTCCAAGCTCGCTGAAGAAAACCAACTACCGCAACTCAAAGCTAGCGTAGCTGATTTAAAGAAAAAGCTCGAACAGGCACAATCCACCAATCGACGGCTATTAGGCGATATAGACAGCATGGTTAACATGACTGTTGAATCACAAATGGAGCACTCGCTCGAAGCAGTAGGACTAGGCAAGAACAGTAAAAACCGTAAGGACTTTGATTTGTTCGTGAAAGGTCTCAAGGATATTCCCGGTGAAAGTTTACACTTAATGGTTGATGGCACAGGATCCATGCATGGCGCTACGACATTTTTGATCCCCGTATTACGAGTGATTGTGATCCGTTCCGGAAAACGGCTGGACGCGATCACCTGGTTTTCTGATGGAACGGCGGCTACTTATAAGGGCACTATGGGCAGTATGTTCGACAACTTAATGAGCGGCGCACCTTTTATAGGATCTGAAGAAACCATTGGCAAAGCATTTCGTCATGCGGTCCGCGAAGCACCGAAACCCGGTGCTTATATACTGATTGGTGATGAACCCAGCGATGATAAAATACATCCCTTTGATATTCCCAGCCCGGTTTTCACAATACCCATCGGCAAGCAGAATCCCGACACCTTGTGGGCATACGACAAACTCGCCAAAGAAACCGGAGGCAAAATGCTGCAATTAGTTTTCCAGTAGCTTTTTCTCCGATAAATTTTCGCTGATAATTCACTACCGATTATTTCCTCGCCTATTTGACTTGTTGTAGAATGCACCACTCATTATCCGACGTAATAAGCATTACTTAACTCTGCCAGGCAGTTAGCAATCAACCGGGCAAATTCGTATATTAGACCTGAGAAAAACACCATATGTTAGAGCGTATTCCAAAACCCGTTTTGTTTTTACTAATGATGTCTGCCTGGGGCGGCGCCGTAGTTTTATTTCAGCTCGTCAGATTCAACGCGTTTAACCTGGATGAAGGTGCTGCAATGGCGCTTCTTCTAAACTGGTCGGTTTCGGACCAAATTATTAATCCAGTCGCAACTTACGGTGGACCAGATTTCCGCGCACTACTGTTTATCCCCCTGGGACTATATTGGCCGGGAAGCATGGTTGCGGCAAAACTGTTTACCTTAATGTTCTGTTTCGCAGCAGCTTTGTTACTTTACAAATGGTCAGAAACTACAGACGGTAAGGAATCCGCGCTTATTGCGACCGGCTTGTTTCTTATATCTCCGGCAATAATTTATCTTGCCGACACTATCGCTGTTGCGCCATTCCTGCTTACTATTTTTGGAATTGGCTTATACCTTGACACCAAATATCGCGCATCTTCTCACACGATTAGCAGCCTCTATTTCATACAAATGCTGGTAGTCGCCATAGCCATTACATTGCATCCTATGGGTCTAGCTTATCCGCTTGCTCTGGCCTGGCAATGGCATAAAAAACCAAAGTCAGACAAACAAAAGAAACAAGTATGGATTGGCATCGGGATTACTGTCATTGTGATACTGGCTATGCAAACCGGCTGGATTGATATTGCATGGGGTAGCAATCCACTAACTTCCCTGCACAATGCCATCATGGGGTACAACTTACGTGAGCCTTTCCAGGAGCATTGGCTAGGCGGCGCTATAGCAATCGTCCCACTAATCTATCTATTGTATCGCGATTTCAAAAAACTCTCAGACAACTTAATGGGCAGCATGTTACTTTTCAGTATACTGATCGGTCTAACTGCCGCTGATCATAACTGGGCGTTAATAGCGTTAGCAGTACTACTCTACCGCAGCATACCAGTTCTTATCATCATGAATAAATCATTTAAGACACTGAACTTCCTGGGGCAACGCGGTATTGTTTTTATTGCCATCATGGCAGTGTCACTGTTATTTATGCAAGCCAATAAAAGTTATGCCATTCAATTAAGCAGTGAAGTATTAACACCCAGAGACCAGCTTATACAACGACTGGCCGAAGAAGCACGCGATCCTGACAAACCATTTCTGGCAGCGAGCCAGTGGCCCGCCCAGACCATGATTGTCTGCAGGCGCGATGTCCTAAGGTTACCTCCCGCAAGGGAAAACGGCCCGGAACTTCTTGAAATCATCAAAGGAATAACACACATAATATTCGACCATCGCGATATTAAAAATAATGCCCTGGCTCGAAATATTGCAGAATTAAGCGGCCATACTGAGACTATTGACATCCAACCAAGTGGGGTCATCGTAAAAATTCGCGAAGCTGCCAGTGAAACTGCGGAACATCCGGAAGTTTCCTCGAAAACAACAAAGGAAAAGAACCTGGAAAGTCACGACAATACCGAAGACAATACCGAAAAAGCCAAGTAACTGTTTGTAATATAATATTACAAACCTGCTTCAAATAATAAACGATATATTTACTCCATTTGTCGGAGTAACTTGGTATAATCACCATTACACAGGATTACCAAATTAGCTCACAACCATGAATACAAACGATCAAAATAACATCGCCATTGACGTAGAAACTTCCTACCTGGAGGATCAATCTTCTCCTGATATGAATCGTTATGTTTTTGCCTACACCATAACTATACGCAATGAAGGTCAATTACCTGCCAAGCTACTGACACGACACTGGATCATCAATGACGCCAATGGTAATACGCAGGAAGTTCATGGCGAAGGCGTGGTTGGTGAACAACCATACCTGAAACCCGGAGAGTCATTTCAGTATACGAGTGGAACGGTCATTGAAACTCCCGTTGGCAGCATGGAGGGTAGCTATCAAATGCTTTCCGAAGATGGTACTCCCTTTGATGCCGATATTCCTGCTTTCACTTTGTCACTACCAAATAAATTGCATTAGGCATTACAATTCACATTGGCAAAATACAAAGTTACTGTTCTTGCTATATGAACATCAATTACAATGGGTCTGAAACATAGCTACACATTAATAGCACCTTTTTACGACCTCATCGTAGCAAAGGCAACCCATTCAATTCGAAAAGCCAGCCTGCAGCAGATCGAAGATCTTTCAAAACCTGATGATAAAATCCTGATCACTGGTATTGGTACCGGTCTGGATATTCCCCATCTGCCCTCCAACAGGAGTTATACCGGCATAGACCTGACTCAAAGCATGCTATCCAAGGCAGAACGTCGTAAAGGAAATGTTGATATTAATCTGGAGTTAGGAGACGCCATGCATCTCCCGTATGATGACGCGTCATTCGATTTGATCGTAATGCATTTAATCCTGGCTGTAGTCCCAAATCCAACACTTGCACTCCAGGAAGCCCAAAGAGTCGTTAAGAATGAAGGCTACGTAATCATATTGGACAAATTCCTGAAACCAGGTCAATTAGCCGTCTTACGCCGACTGGCAAATCCCATCATCAGGCATATCGCCACGCAGACAACGGTAGTTTTTGAACATGAATTGGCTAAATGCCCGTACTTGAAATTAGTTGTTGATGAACCTGTCTTGGCAGGCGGGTGGTTTCGAAGAATCTCACTCAAGAAACAGGTGGATTAGCGCTCCATATTTTCAAGCTGCTGGCGTCTCTTTTCTTCGGCATCCTGAACCAAATTATTTACATCCTTGGCTCGCTCCAAAGCACGTTGCTGCTCTGATAGAAAATGTTCACCATTTTCGTCTTCGCCTGACTTGGAACATGCGGCCATGCTTACGCTCATAATAACCAGAAGAATTATGCTGTGTAGTTTCATGAACTTATCCTCTGCTGAGAACTAAATTTTCCTGATAACTACTGCTCTATCGGTAAAAATGGAGGAATCTGCAGTTGTTTTTTGTGACACACTTAGAATTTGTAGCTTGCACCAATACTCGCCATGTAGATTTCAAAAGCATCACCGTTGACTAGCTGCATTACTTCAATGTTGGCATCGATATCAAACGGCATTGCAAACGTAGC
>NZ_CDLKIE010000115.1:0-7044 GCF_975902315.1 Kaarinaea lacus
CAACTTGTGCAATTTGATGTGTTCAGTAACGATAAGGTCCTTGGTGATCCTCAAACACCGGTATTCACCGCCAATGCCGGACAGCAGGTGCGCATGCGGGTTACTAATCCTTACGGTACTTCGCGCGGCAGCACCTTTACCATCCACGGCCACCTGTGGCAGCGTGATCCATACCTGTGTCCTGGCACTAAAGATGGTATCGCTGGACGTTGTGCTACCAATGTGGTTGGTTCACAAATGATTGGTGACAACAAGCAAGCCCTTTACCAAAGTGCCCAGGAAAGTATTAATCCCAGTACGCACTTTGATATTGTCTTGCCAAGTGCTGGTGGTGTAGGAGTAAACGGCGGTGATTATATGTTCCGCGACTATGCCGCCTTCGGTAGTGCCAGCGGATTGTGGGGCATACTGCGAGTCGCTCCTGCGACCACGCCATAAAGGAGGTATCGTTCACTTGGCCGGGGCCCGGCATCGTCATGATGCCGAGCCCCTGGCTACTTAAAATAACAACTAAAGTGAAACAGGCCGAAGCGTGAGTTCGGTTGAGAAATAAAAACGAGTAGGTAAGAGCAAAGGGGAGTGTAGATGAGATACCGTATCACAAAGCAATCAAGAAACCGTTTCTTCATATCTATATCTACCATGAGTGTGTTTTTTTTATTGAGTGTTGTATTGCCTGCGATTGCTCTGGCTAAGACAGATGACGATCAAGCCGGTAACAAAGCGTCGGATAATTTGTCTAATCGGCTGGTCAAGCGCGGCGTAGTTATTGATTTTGAATCGTTACCTCTTAATGGCGATGCTGAACTTGTGGAAGGGCAGGCGGCAAAAATTCGGTTTAAGGTAAGTTCTGAAAGTACCGGTGAACCCATTAGCGGAATCGCGCCGGGCGCCTGGATGGATATGGGGCAAGTTATTCAGGCACAACAGGAAGCGCAACAGAAATCCTGCAAGGACAAGATCGCGCTTTATTTGAAAGGCGTGGTGGGTATCCAGCCGATGTTGGATCTTAATAGTTACTACATATTAATAATGAATACTGATCCCACTATTTCGGTGGTCAATCCACTGGTATCCATGGTGGGCAGAACCAGTACCTTAACCAAAATCCCTTTAAAAACCACCGGCGCAGACTGGGTACGCAGCGAAGACTTTAAACGGCTGTATGTCAGCATGCCCAAATCCAATCAGGTGGCTGTCGTTGATACCGACAGTTTCAAAGTGATTACCAATATTGATGCCGGTCGACAGCCCACACGCGTTGCGTTGCAACCGGACGGGCGTTTTTTATGGGTAGGCAATGACAGCAAAGAATATAATAACAGCGGTGTCACGGTAATTGATACACAGACGCTCAAGCCACTTGCCACGATCCATACCGGATCTGGCCATCATGAAATTGCCTTCAGTGGCGATAGCCGTTACGCATTCGTCACAAACCGTGATTCAGGTACGGCAACTGTTATTGATGTGCAAACCCGTAAGATAGTGAAGCAGTTGACAACCGGCGCTGTGCCGATCTCGCTGGCGTATTCTTCCATGTCGCGAAATATTTATGTTGCCGACGGTAAACAGGGTGCGGTCAGTGTCATTGATCCGAAAAAACTGGCCATCGTCAAAACCATTAAGCTGAAGCCCGGCTTGGGGCCTTTGCGCTTTACTCAAGACGGTCGTTGGGCGATGACCGTGAATCCTGCCGAAAATAATGTTTATGTAATTGACGCATCGGTTGACCGTCTGGTGCATACCCTGGAAGTTACCAACCAGCCCTACCAGGTCACCTTTAGTCGGGCATTCGCTTATGTTCGCGCACTGGGTAGTGAATATGTGACCATGGTGAACCTGGAGACCCTGGGTGAGGGGCGCAAGCCAATTGTGCAACGTTTCGCGACAGGTGACAAAGCGCCGAAGCTGGCCGGTAATTTACCCCTGGCAGATTCCATGGTACCGGCAACAACCGAAGCGGCGGTATTCATTGTCAATCCTGCAGACAACACAACCTACTTTTACATGGAAGGTATGAATGCTCCTGCCAGTAACTATAAAGTGTTTGGTTCTCTGGCGCGGGCTGTCACTGTTGTTGACCGCAGCCTGAAAGAGGTGGAGCCCGGCGTCTACGAAGCCACGGTACGTATACCCACGGCCGGGCGTTACGATGTTGCCTTCCAGTTAGAGTCGCCGAATATCCTGCACTGTTTTTCCGCTGAAGCCAAACCGAACCCATCCATTAAGCACGACAACAATACAATAGCGATAGACTTCCTGGACAACAAACGCCGAGTTGCGGCGGGTGAGGATATGACATTTCGTTTTGCATTGCATGAACCTGGGACGGGTAACCTGAAGACCGGATTGCGAGATGTGAGCGTGTTGTACTATCGCGCGCCGGGGCTGGATCGAATGGAAGTGATCGCGCGGGAAAAAGAGGCCGGAATTTACGAGGTAACGGTGCCGATCCGTAATGCCGGAGCGTATTACCTGCATGTTGCGGTACGTTCGGCCAAAATTGGTTACAACGATACACCTTACTTTACGTTTATGGCGTCGGGCAATGTGAAAAAAAACGCTCAACACAATAAAAAGAGTAGCAACAAAAATGCTGGTAATAAATTGAGTCTTGAATCCATTAGCAAACACAGGGTCTTAGCAAGTAACGAAAATTGATAGAGTTCCGTGTAAGGCTCAGGGTGATCCTGCATGGTTGTGAATAACTGCATAATGTCAGGAGTGTAAGTGATGAAAAAAACAATGACTGGGTTACTGGCAGGTGTTGTTTGTGCCAGTACGGTGATGGCAAGTGAGCAGGTCAACTTCAGTAACTTTGGTACTGTGGCCTCTGTGAATGGCGCGGCTATTTCCAGCGACAAGTTCGAACGTAATTTCGAAGAGTTTATGCGCGACAATAATATCAATATTGGTTCGATACGTTATCCAAAGCGCCTCAAGGAATACAAAAAAGAATTGCTGGACATGCTAATTAATGCCGAATTGGTTTGGCAGGAAGCTAACAAAATGGAAATCAAGGCTAGTGACGCAGAGGTTCAGCAAGTAATGACAGATGTGCGTTCCCAGTTCAAGACCCAGGATGACTTTGTGAAGACATTGCAGGGGGAGGGTTATACCCTGGAAAGCTATAACGAACATATCTTCCGCATGGTGGTGTCGCGTAAATACCTTGACCAACTGGGTATGGCGGCAAATGAAATCAACGACGAGGCTATTCACGACTTTTATGTCAACAACCCGGATAAGTTCCACATGCCGGACATGGCGCACGCCAGGCATATTCTATTGAAAACGAGTTCGGCAATGTCAGGCACCGAGAAACAAGCGGTACGCGTTAAGTTGGAAGATATTCAGCAACGACTAAAGAAAGGCGAAGAGTTTGCAGAGTTGGCCAAACAATTTTCCGAAGACTCCAGTGCCAGCAGGGGCGGAGACCTGGGCTATTTTCCCAAAGGCGTTATGGTGGGTCCTTTCGAAGATACGGTGTTTGCCCTTAAAGCAGGGGAAATGTCAGATATTGTGGAAACCCAGTTTGGTTTTCATATTGTCGAAGTTTTAGAACAACGACCGGCAGGCGCAGTTCCCGAGCTGCAGGCCAAAGACCAGATTCGTGCTTATTTGCTACAACAGAGCAAACGTAACGTCGTAAATGAAGAAATTCAGCGTTTGCGCGCTCAATCTAAAATCGAGATTTACCTGTCTCTTTGACAAATGAGTGAAGCTCGATCGAATACAGGTAAACGGTTACATAAGAATAACGTTATAGTAAGGTGGAAGCAGTCCAATGTTAATTAAAAAGCTTGTTCACGGACAAGGTCTTATTTTTGTATTCATCACATGCGCATTGTTATCCAATAATAATATACAGGCCATGGAATCACATGATCATCATCAGCATCATGATCCTCACGCCAAACACAAACACATGGGGAAGTCAGTGATGGAAGAGAAGCCAAAGAAGGGAGCTGAGTTGGATATTCCGGAAACTGCGTTATTAAATCAATACGGTCAGTCAGTTAATTTTCGGCAGGATATCGTGGCTGACAACATTGTGGTGATGGATTTTATTTACACCAGTTGTACGACGGTATGCCCGGTATTATCGGCGGTGATGGCTCAGGTGCAACAAAAACTCGCACCACGCATTGGGCACGGTGTTTCATTGGTGTCGCTAACCGTCGATCCAGTCAGGGATAATCCACAACGTTTGTTAGAATATTCGCGGCAGCACAATGCAGGTCCCGGATGGACATGGTTGACAGGTAGCAAACCGGCAGTGGATAGTGTCCTTGTGAGTCTAGGAACGTATACACCGGATTTTGTTGATCATCCGTCATTGGTGATGGTGGGTGATCTGAAAACCGGGCAATGGACGCGGTTTTACGGTTTTCCCAGCCCTGATCGCATTGTCGCAACGGTGAATAAGCTAATTAAAGAAAGAGCCAAATCAGGGTACAAAGCAATTGTAGAGGGAGTATTTCTATGATGTTCGTAAGTGATAAAACATTTTCAATGGTACGTGTGGGGATAACGGGACTATTGCTGGCCTTTTCGCAAAGTGTTGTTGTATATGCACACGGAAACGAACAACACGCTGCGCCTTCCTCGGCAACGATAGTTAAAGTAAAAGCACCTGCATCTGAAATTGAGCGAGCACGAAATTACTTTACCGATTTGCCACTGGTGACCAATGAAGGCAAGGACGTCAAGTTTTATTCCGATATGTTAGATGACAAGGTCGTTTTGCTAAACGTTATGTACACCAAGTGTGAAGACGCCTGTCCATTGTTAACCAAACATTTAGCAGCAGCCAAGGACCAGTTAGGGGACTTGTTCGGCAAGGAAGTGTTTTTTGTATCGATTAGCAATGATCCCAACCGGGATACACCAGAGAAATTAACCGCGTTCGCCAAAAAACAAAATGCTTATCATCCCGGCTGGAAGTTTGTTACAGGTAACAAAAACGAAGTAGATGCCATAATTCGCAAGCTTGGTTTATACACTCCCAACATTGAAGAACACAATACCTTGTTGTTGGCGGGGAATACTCGAACGCGGCACTGGATCAAGATCGTACCGAACATTCCTCCTGAGGCTATCGCGCAGAAACTGAGGGATTTGGCGGAAGAAGGCTAAAGCTATTACCACCGTGAAACGCATCGTTCTGTCGCTGCTGGTTTTTTGCCTGACGGTCGTTAACGGTACTGTAGCGTTTGCCTTCACGCCACTGGAAGAACAGGGCAGGGAAATATACCGCAACGTCGTAAGTCCTTATGGAAATAATATAACTGCCTACGTAGGGCAAGCTTCGGTTGCCTTACCGGCAACATCGATCCCCTGTATCGGTTGTCATGGCCGGGATGGCGTTGGACTTCCTGAAGGTGGACTGACCCCATCTAACATTACCTGGAGAAACCTCAGCAAGTCTTACGGGGGTGAATCGGCCTCTGGCCGCCGTTTCCCAGCCTATTCGGAAAAGTCTTTATATATTGCACTTACCAGGGGTCTGGACCCTGCTGGAAACAGGCTTGATCCCGGCATGCCTCGCTTTGACGTAAGCATGAAAGAAGTGCGTGCATTGATCGCATATTTAAAACGTATCGAAGAAGAGTCCGATCCGGGCATATTCGAGGACCGGGTAGCGGTGGGCACTCTGCAGCCCGATAATAATTTGGGGCAGGTTGTAACAGCGGTTCTCAAAGCCTGTTTCGATGACGTAAATCGTGAAGGCGGCGTATTCGGCAGAAAGCTCGAGTTGCAGGTGAATAAACTTAAAACGGGTGATGCTTTACTGCAGGAAGGTGAACGACTATTTGACAGTGACACCGTATTTGCGGCGATTAGTACCTTTACCGCTGGCCAGGATCGAGGCTTTAATCAATTGGCGCAACGCTACCGTATACCAAATATCGGTCCTTTTACTCAAACACCAGCTACTGACGAAATGGCAAACAAATATACATTTTATTTGTTTGGCGGTGAATCGGAAAAGATCCAATCATTGCTGCAATTTGCGAGAGTTCATTTGCAGACCAGGTTAAACGAGATTGGGATTGTTTATACAGACACAGGGAAGAGCGCGCAAAGAAAAGAAAGCCAGTTCGCAAACGCTCAACCGGTAAAGGTTAAGGCTAAGGCTAACAGCGAGTCAAAACCGCCTGAGTATGTGGTGTCGGATACGATATCTACAGACATGGTGGAATTGATGAAACAGGATGGTGTGCAAGCTGTTGTGTTTTCTGGTGCAGATGACCAGGTGCAGCAATTGGCGCGATTGTTAGATCAGGCGAACTGGTATCCTGCTATTTTATTGCCTCGTTTGTCAATTTTGCCCGCACTTAAGAATACTTCGGCGGCGTTTCGCGAACACGTATATTTTGCCTCATCGATGCTGTCATCGGGCCACAGTAGAGAAGGTATGAATTCATTTTTGCAGTTTCACCAGCGTCACAACTTGAGTCGAAACTATATCGCCGCCCAGGTTGCAGCGTACACTGCTGTTACCGTACTGGTTGAAGGATTAAAGCGAAGCGGTAAACAGTTAACCAGGGAAAACTACATTGCGGCACTGGAAGCAATACAAAATCTGGAAACCGGCATGGTTCCACCGCTCAGTTTTGGGATTAATCGCAGGCTCGGGGAATCTGGAGCGTATGTTTTGATGATTGATAGTCAAACTGGTCAACTTAAGCCTGCAGCTGCCTGGCAAAGACTGGATTTATAAAGCTAAGGTATGATAATGGTGTGGTTGGGTTGTCTTGTGCTTATCGCAAACGCTTTATTGTCATGGTATGCAGCGAAAGCTATGAATGTATTGCTAGAGCAAGCATCGCGTACTGATTAGTGAAGAAGGCATAAAGTTAAGAAAAGTAATAGTAGTTAACAACCCGGAATAAACTGTAGATTCGTTCTTTACAGAATTAAGGACGAATATTATATCAAATCGAATTAGCGTATATTTAGCATATAAGCTCTATTATTATAATTCAATCAACGGCTTAGTTGTCCCTTTCACGGAGGTAACAGGGGTTCGAATCC
>NZ_CDLKIE010000116.1:0-9358 GCF_975902315.1 Kaarinaea lacus
TAAAAAACTAAGAAAAAAACTTGAGGTTGTAGATCCGGACGAGAGCGTTATACGTTCTGTATATGGGGTGGGTTACAAAGTGGATTTATAGGTCATACGCAAACTATTTTCAGTCCAATTTTTTCTACACTTAATTCTCCACATTTATTACACAATTCCGTCAACATTTTGTCACTATTATCACCTAAACTTTACATACACTTTCAAGATTAAGCTGATTTTGAAAATATCCTGGAAATGAATTTTGTCAAGCTGCTAAAAATGATGCTTAACAGGATTATTGATTGTTCACATTTGGCTGAACGAAAGGAAAAGGATAAGTCGGTAGAAAGCTTATGGAATGATCGTGACAAGGAAGTTCATTACAGTAGCGTGTGCTGCGCCGAATTTTTATGATTTAGTTTTTTTATGGTTTATGAAGTCTCTTCGATTGAGTGACGCGATAAAACAAGATAAGACCTACCTTTCTCTGACCCTCTCCCTGGTTTTATCGCGTCTCTCCTTTTTATGTCATTCCCGGTGTTCAATTAAGCGGGTTATGAATTAAAATTCTAGAAAATTACCAGCCCCAGACCACGCCTTCCAGCATATCAGATGCGCCAACGAATTTTTCCGGCTTTGCTTTTATAAACTGTTTTTTGCGCTTGCTATAACGTGAAAGCAGGCTATCAGCCGTGATTGCCCCATCTTTTGAAATGAGAAAATCAGCTATTGCATCGGCCTGGTTATGTAGTCGCTGACTAACACTAATCGTCTGGTTGGGAAGTCGGCGGGTTTTGGTGATAATTTTTAAATCCTTTTTCTGTTCGTCCGGTAAGCGTTTGTAGAGTGTAGTGCGGAAAATGGTTGCTACACATTTACCATCTTTGAAAGCCTGAAATGAGTTGCGTTGGCCACCCTTAACTTCATAAATTATGGGTTGCAGAACCGGGTTTTTAAATATGTCATAAATCAGATCAGTAGCCAGGTGCGGTGAAGGCATACCGCAAATTTTCTTGCCTACCAGATCACGAACCGTGTTTACCTGCTGATTGCTTTTTTCAGCTACAATGTAGAACTCCAGGTTTCCAGGCAGAGATACTACAGGTTTATGTTTCAGGTTCTTCTGCCGCCACGCTACAAAGTGTGGACCATCAAAAATAATATCATAATAGCCGTCGCGCATTTTGTTCGCGTAGTCTGCCCAGCTTTTCGGTTGCTGGTAAACGACTTTTTCTCCTAGTAACTCACTCAGTCTGTCGGCGAGCGGACCATATAATTCGTTGCCTTTAGCCTGGTTTTCGCGAGGTGGTGCGGTGAGGATTAGATCCGCGCTAACAATTGATGAAGAAAGTAAAGCTATTAAAATGAAAACGATACGTTGTGTTTGAATGAAACGGTTACGATTGCTCATTATGCACCCCAATTTTTCTTAGTCGTGTCTTTGTGATTAACCACAAACATGATTAAGCAAATCATAACTCCATGTAATGATTATATTCCTGCTAACTGGTTATTTGCTGATTGTTACCGACAACTACACCGACATGCAACTTAACATAATTGATCAGATTGATTGCCAGATTAAGGTGAGATACTAGCATATTCTCATTGAGAATAAACGGTTCCCAGGGGCTTCATCTGATACAATTATAACAATTGATAATCAATTAGTTACAGGGTATTTGATTTGCTCAAATAATGATATTGGTTGCCTGTAAATTTCGAAATTGACGAATACTAACGGACCAACTCATTAGCTAGAAAGTGGCATAAGTGTTCCTGTGCCACACGACTCCTGTAACTACCAGAGCATATTGCGTATAGTCGCGGAGGCGAGAGTGGGGCGGATTGACAGGATCACCGTATATTCACTTAGATTAACGGTATTGTTTTGCTGGTTCTTTTCTATAATGGTAGGGCTAACTGCGTTGCAATCACATAATACCGTTGAAATTGTTTTAAAGGGTGCTGTCGTTGGTGTAGGTGCCTGGTGTGGTTGGGGCATACTAAATCGTAGATCCCAGGTAATCTTATATACCGTTGGGTTGTGTTTCTATGCATTGTTTGGGAGTCTGGTATGGCTCTATCACTCAACTTTTCTGCCAATATTTTATGGGCAAGTTTTAGAGTTTGGTTTATATGACTATTTGGCGTTTATTTATATAATCTGTGCAAGTCTAGTTATCAAATTCCTGTTAAGTAAGAAAGCCAAACGATATCTTATAAAATAATTTGTCAAATTGGCGGAAGTCAGTACTACTTCAGTTTATCAAATCGATTGTCCCAGTTCTTGAATCGTTTTTTGCAGAAACTTAATAAAGACTCATAGCTGTCAAAAAACAGGTCGAAGCCTTCTTCGGCTGGAGCATCAAACTCACAGTAGTCGTTGTCATGTTCACGGCAAACCATTGGTCGTGTTTCATAGGTACCGCATCTTCCATCGGCTTGCAAAAAATTGCATTTATTATTTACTAATAAGTACCAGTCGCCATCATCTTTATAAATTTGCACATCGTTGTGGGCGGTTTGCCATAACAGGTGATCAAAATCATGCATAGAGCGTGGCGTGTTAATTTCCTGGGTAATATAGTTGCAACAGAGTGATCCTCTGCAGAAACTGCATTTGTTTTCAGGTGTGATTTCAACATCCACATTCGACAACTTTGGTGCCATGGTTTTAAGACCTCTAATTATGAAAAAACGTCGATTGTAGCAGCAATTTTGGCTGATATTGCTATTGTGAGGCGGTATAATGCTGCGCACATTTTAGTGGTTACATATAGAGTATTTAGTGGTAATTTTTAGCTAATTTTCCAATATTCAGTCTTGTTTCACGGGGCTTTAATTATGGAATTAAAGCCCCATAGTTCAATGGCCATTTTGGCTAATTATTGCAACATAAGTATGACAGTTACATGAAACAGTTACGAAGGTGTACCGATGCCGATTTATGAGTATGAATGTAAAGCCTGCGGTCATCGCCTGGAGGCGATTCAGAAGGTTAGTGATGATCCTTTGACGGAATGCCCGGACTGCAAAGAGCCTGAATTGAAAAAATTGATTTCTGCAGCCGGCTTTCGACTGAAAGGTGGCGGCTGGTACGAAACAGATTTTAAGAGTGGTAAAAAGAAAAACCTGGCGCAAAGTGAAGCGGCCAAGGGGTCCAAGTCGTCGGGTAAAAAAGACAGTGACAGTGGTAGCAAGAGCTCCACAACTGCCAGCAAGTCATCGGGTAATGGCGCTAAGTAGCGGTAATCCAACAAGGCCGGCTTAATTCGCTGCCGACATGAAAAATATATTAGAATCAGTAGATTAGCTGGCCGTAAGATGTTGGCGGCAGCTGTGAGGATTGAAGTAGCTTCAAATATCCCCTGGTCCCGGTTGCATTCAATCCGGTCAATCCGTAACATTCCCGGTTCTCAGTAATATCGTCAGGAAACTAAAGGAAAAATCAGTTATGCGCAGCCACTATTGTGGACATTTGAATGAATCCCATATCGACAAGGAAGTAGTCCTTTACGGCTGGATGCATCGCCGCCGGGATCACGGTGGGGTTATTTTCATAGATTTGCGGGATCGCGAAGGTATTGCGCAAGTGGTTTATGATCCTGATACAGTGGAGGCGTTTGCAACGGCTGAGCGAGTTCGTAGTGAATACGTGTTGCGCGTAAAGGGCCGTGTTCGTCGTCGTCCTGAAGGTACAGAAAATCCTGAAATGCCCACAGGTATGATCGAAGTTTTGGGGCTGGAACTGGATATTCTTAACAGCGCCGAAACACCGCCATTCCAGCTGGATATCGAAGACCACGAAGTCTCAGAAGAACATCGATTACGTTACCGTTACATTGACTTACGTCGTCCGCAAATGCAGGAACGCATTCGCACCCGCGCGAAGATAACTCGCGTTCTTCGGGATTTTCTCGATGACGCCGGTTTTCTTGATATTGAAACACCCATGCTGACCAAGGCGACACCCGAAGGTGCACGCGATTACCTGGTTCCCAGCCGTACTCATAACGGAGCTTTTTTTGCCTTGCCACAGTCGCCGCAGATTTTTAAGCAGTTGCTGATGATGTCTGGTATGGATCGCTATTACCAGATTGTGCGTTGTTTTCGTGATGAGGACTTACGTGCTGATCGCCAGCCTGAATTTACCCAGCTGGATATTGAGACTGCCTTTATTAAAGAAGATGAAATGATGGCAACGGTGGAAGACTTGATCCGTACGCTGTTTAAGAAAGTAATTGATGTGGATTTACCGAATCCCTTCCCACAGATGAGTTACGCCGAGGCCATGCAGCGGTTCGGTTCTGATAAACCTGATTTACGAATTCCACTGGAACTGGTTGACATTGCCGATGTATTGCAGGATGTGGAGTTTAAAGTTTTCTCCGGTCCCGCAAAAAATCCGAACGGTCGTGTTGCGGCAATGCGTTTGCCAAATGGCAGTGAATTAACTCGTAAAGAAATTGATGACTATACCAAGTTTGTCGGTATTTACGGTGCAAAAGGACTGGCCTATATAAAAGTGAATGATGTGCATGCGGGTCGCGATGGCTTACAGTCACCCATCCTTAAATTCTTGCCTGATGAAGCTATCAGTACCATTATGGAGCGGACGGAAGCGCAAGATGGTGACCTGATTTTCTTCGGTGCAGACAAAGCAACAATTGTTAACGAAGCACTGGGTGCTTTGCGCGTTAAGCTGGGCGAGGACCTTGGAATGGTGGAAGCCGGTTGGCGTCCCTTGTGGGTTGTCGATTTTCCGATGTTTGAATGGGATGAAAAGGAAAACCGCTGGGGTGCATTGCATCATCCGTTTACCGCGCCACGAGAAGAAGATATTGACAAGCTGGAAGATAATCCTGGTGAGTGTTTATCTCGCGCGTACGACATGGTTCTTAATGGATCGGAAATTGGCGGTGGATCGCAACGTATATTCCGCGAACCCGTGCAGGAAAAAGTATTTCGTTTACTGGGTATTAGCGACGAAGAAGCACAGCAGAAATTCGGGTTCCTGTTAGAGGCTTTAAAATTTGGCTGTCCGCCGCATGGTGGTATTGCTTTTGGACTGGATCGTTTGGTGATGCTAATGACAGGCGCTTCTTCTATTCGAGAAGTGATGGCGTTTCCTAAAACGCAAACAGCGGCTTGCCTGTTAACGGCCGCACCCTCAGCGGTAAGTGAAACCCAGTTACGTGAATTAGGCGTACGTTTACGCAAGCCGCATGGACAAACTGAAAAAGAAAAATCCTGAGTTAGTTTTGTTATCTGCCGGGTATGGGACACACCGACTGTACCGGGTTAACAACAACTAAAACGAGAATTTTCCCCCTCTTTTGCCAATTTCCCTCGCAATAACTGAAATAAACAAACTATGTGAAGAATAAATGCTGCATTAGTAGCCGTTAATGCGGCTATATTTTTGTCTACAAATAAAGCCATAATGCTCTTAACATGTTGAATAGTATAGCGATTACATTTGGCTTTTTGGTGCGCAAGCCAGTGAATTGTATATTAAAGTAGCAACTCACTAAATCCGATAAAATATTGAAATCTTAATTTTTTTTCGATATATATGAGCTAAAATCCTGATAGCTTTGTAGAAACAAAGATTTCCGATTATGCACGCAGATAATTCATCTCGATTTTCTCCTGTCAATGTGCTGCCCACTGTATTGAACAGCCGCAAACTCAGTATATTGATCGGGTTTGGTGCCATGTTTTCTATTGTTGCGTTGTTAACGATGGCGGCCCTGACGTGGGGATTGGGTTCCATACAGGATGATCTTGATGAAATCATTGGTACTCACCGGGAAAAAATGCGTTTGGTGGTAGAAATGCGAAACGCCGCCAGGGCCCGAACCATGTGCCTGTCGAATATGATTCTTTTTGACGATCCTTTTGATAAAGACGACCAGTATCTATTGTTTAACAAGCATGGAGCTGCGTTTGTTCGAGCAAGGCTGAGGCTTCTGCAAAGTGAACTAAGTAAAGAAGAGAAGGATATCCTTGCGGCACAAGGTAAATATTCAGGCCAGGCGGTTCCTTTGCAAAACCAGGTAGTGGATTACATTTATGCCGATGAAATGGAAAAGGCGCATGCGTTGCTAACCAATGAAGCTATTCCATTTCAAAATAAGGTAATGGAAGAGTTAACTAACTTATACAACTATCAGGAAAGAGCCTCGGATTTTACGATCAAGCAAACAGAAAAAAATTATCGCTCCACCAGGCTATGGATTATTGTATTTTCTACTACAGCCGGTTTTATTGGCATACTTGTGGCCCTGTTAATTGTGCGTCGTAACAGACAAGCTTCGGATGATCGTGAACAACATTTAAGGGAGATCGAACATGCTAATACCCAGCTGGAATTTGCCATAGAGCAGGCAGAAAAAGCCAACATGAGTAAAAGCCAGTTTCTTGCAAATATGAGTCATGAACTTCGCACGCCATTAAATGCAATTATCGGCTACAGTGAGTTAATCAAAGAGGAGTTGAACGATAATGATACGCCTGCTGCCGCGCTTGATGACTGTGACAAAATTCTTGTTTCAGGAACGCATTTGTTGAACCTGATTAATGAAGTGCTTGATCTCTCTAAAATTGAAGCGGGTAAAATGCAGGTTAGCAATACTGAATTTCAGATCAATGAGCTCGTAGACTCTGTGGTTGGCATTATTGCTCCGCTTGCAGAAAAGAATGGAAATAAAATTCACGTCAATTATCAGACTGCTTCATTTACCATGGAATCGGATGCCGTAAAAGTTAAGCAAATTTTAATGAATCTTGTCAGTAACGCCAATAAGTTCACCAAAAATGGTGCAGTTTCTGTAAATGTAAATTCAGCTATTGAAAACGGAGTTTCCTTTTTTAGCTTTCAGGTTAGTGACAACGGAATTGGAATCGAATCAAAACAATTAAGCAGAATCTTTGATCCATTTGAGCAAGTTGACCTGTCAATGACACGACAATACCAGGGTACCGGGTTAGGCTTGACTATTACCAAACGTTTTTGCGAAATGCTGGGTGGAACCATAACAATTCAAAGTTCCCCTGGAAAAGGTACCACCTGCCATGTCAGTTTACCGGCACACGCTGTGCGTTCAAATAAAGATAAACCAAACCTGCCTGAGAAAAAGCTGGCAAGTTAATATTCCGCTTGATAGCACTTCAAAAGTTTACCTCTCTCTTTCGCCTCTCTCTATTGTTCTCTCAAAACGCAGTAACATAAACGGCCTGCCGCTTATTGTTCGAGCAACAGTTGTCGATAAGATCGTGCCGGCATCAATGTATAACATAGATACCCAATTGGTATTGAATTTCAGGGAAGCGCTTAAATACATTCGTTTGACTGGCATGATGCAAACAACAACCTGTTACTCAATGTTCTCCTTTCAGGATATTGCGATTCCAGTGATTGAACGGACAAAGATGCAAGAAATAAAGAGCGCCTGATAATAAATAAAGTAAAAATAAACAATCTAACTCCCGTCATTACTCATTCTTGTTGATCCAGTTTTAAGAAGTTTACAGATAAAAAATCCATCCATTTGCTCGTTGGGCAGAATTCGCAAGGAATTTTTCAGCGGCTGGCTGAATGCTTTACCGTTCCAATGCGTTAATCCAGCTTGAGTATTCTGCACAGGGGCATGGATTGGTTCTACTAACAGTTGTTGTGGAAACGATTCCAGGATGTGGTTAACCACTGCTTCATTTTCTTCGGGTGCGAATGAACAGGTGGAATAGACCAGGGTGCCGCCAGGTTTCAGGCAGTTTACGGCAGAATAAATGAGTTTTTTTTGCTTGCGCGAGGCTTCTTTGATTTTGCGTTTGCTCCAATGGGAATAAGTGTCAGGATTATTAGCCTGAAATCGAGACTCGCTGGAGCAGGGCGCGTCCAGTAAAACGCGATCGAAGCGTTCCGGTGTTTTTCGCCATAAACCAACAGCATCGGATTGATAAGTATGTATCGAGTGATGTTGCAAGGTCTTAAAATTGGCTTTCATTTTGAAGAATCGCGTTTTGACTTTTTCAACAGCGGCAATACGACCCCTGTCCTGCATTATGCAGGTGATTTGAGATGTTTTACCACCTGGGGCCGCACACATATCCAGAATTTCTTCACCCGGTTGTGGATCCAGGACTACAGGCGCCAATTGGCTGGTGAGGTTCTGACTATAGAGCAAACCTTGCTGATAAATGTCACTACTCAATACATTGGACCGATACTCGGGTGGCACAATCAGGGCATCGCTTTTCCAGGCAATCTGTTGAAATGGTATTGCCAGTTCGCTTAACGCATTTTCTACAGAGTTTTTATTGGTTCGTAACGTATTAATACGTAGTACCAGTGGCTTGATAGTATGAAAGCTATTCCACACGCTATCCCAATGAGCTTCAGGAATAATCTGCTTCAACCTTTCGATAAATTCTTTCGGTAAACTGTCCATGGCTGCATTATACTTAACACCTGAAGATTACGTGAAGGATTCTATTTGATGTCAAAAATGCTATCCATGTTTGGGTTTGGCGCAATGGGAGAGGCTATTGCCCGGCGTTTATTGTCCCAACAATATCAGCTCAATACCTGGAGTCGTTCACCGGAAAAACTCGTGGCGCTGGCGGAAGCCGGAGCCCTGGTTAAGTCTTCCGCTGCAGAAACAATTAAAAGCGCAGAGACTATTGTGTGTGTTTTATCGGATGTAGTAGCACTGCAGGAGGTGTTATTTGATGTGGACTGGGCGCATGAACTCCATGGTCGAATGGTCATAAATTTTGGATCGGTAAATGCCTCCAGAAGCCAGGCTTTAATGGATGCCTTTCAGGCGCACCAGGCCAATTATGTTGAAGTTGCAGCAATGGGCAGTGTCGATGATGTTGCGAATGGAAGTTTACAACTACTGGTTGGTGCCTCTGAACAGGATTACCAACAGGCTCGGGCTGTGCTGGATAATATTTCCAGTCGCGTAATTTATATCGGTGAAGTGGGGGATGCGGTAACTTATAAACTGGCATTACATCAGATATCGGCATCGGTTTTTTGTGCTTTTGCAGCCAGTATAAGTTTGATTCATGAGCAAAGGCTGGAGTTAGACCAATTCATGGATTTCCTGCGGGCGACACCATTTTATTCGCCTATGTTTGACCAGAAGCTGCCAAGATTGTTAAGCCGGGATTATTCCCGCTCCAGTCTGCCAAGCAGGCATCTGGAAAGGGATTTGAAACTGTTTCTGGAGGAAGCGGACGAACTGGGTTTTAATGCTCACCACGTAGCGAGTGTAAAAGAGTTGATTGGCTTATGCGTTGCGCGTGGTATGCATGATATGGATTTTACCGCGGTTTATGACGTGATTAATCCACCCAAAGAAGA
>NZ_CDLKIE010000117.1:0-13735 GCF_975902315.1 Kaarinaea lacus
TAGCCTATTCGGTGAAACCGACGAGCAAATTGTACAAAAATTCGTCGCGCTTAAGAACGCCGGAATTGTTCCGATTTTATGCGTGGGTGAGTTATTGGAAGAAAGGGAAGCGGGAAACACCGAAGAAGTGGTTGGAAGGCAGGTAGACGCGGTATTAAACGTCGCCGGCATTGAGCAATTCGAGAATGCTGTCATTGCTTATGAGCCTGTCTGGGCGATAGGAACCGGAATGACAGCAACGCCCGCCCAGGCACAGGATGTCCACGCGTTTATTCGCCAAAAATTGGCTGAAAAAGATAACAAAATCGCTGATGGTGTGCAGATCTTATATGGTGGAAGTGTTAAACCAGATAATGCAGAGGAGCTATTTTCACAACCGGATATCGATGGTGGTCTTATAGGTGGCGCTTCTCTAGATGCTGATGGATTTTTATCCATATGTTGCGCGGCAAATTAAATTGCGCGTAGCACATTCTTATATATAGCTTAGTGCTTTAATTTTAATTAACGAAATACTGGAAGGTTTTTTCTTAATGACGACGACAATTCTCACGGTAATTCATATGCTGGCTGCCATTGGCATTATTGGTCTTGTGTTGATTCAACACGGCAAGGGCGCTGATGCAGGTGCCGCTTTCGGCGCTGGAGCGGCTGGTGGTGCATCCGGATCTGTCTTTGGTGCACAAGGTTCCGGTAATTTCCTCTCCAGAAGTACGGCTATCCTGGCAACTGTATTTTTTGTCACCAGTTTGTCCCTGGCTTACATGGCGCAAAGTGTAAAAGAGCCGACAAGTTTGTTGGATAATGCGCAACAAAAAGCCACAACCGAGATGCCTGCCTCAGATACTGCCGGTGTCGCACCACAAACAACAATGGACACCACAGAAAGTAGTGTTCCTGCTGAACAAAAATCAGATGTACCAGATGTTCCTGCTGCTCCTGAATCTGCTACAGCGCCGATTCCTGCACAAGGTGGGTCTGATAAGCCTCAGGATGTTCCAGCTGCACCTTAACGGCTAGCTAAAATATCAACAATTGTTACATCCTAATTTGGTTTTTTATTAAGTGCTAATGAACATTGCCGATGTGGTGGAATTGGTAGACACGCTGTCTTGAGGGGGCAGTGGCGAAAGCCGTGCCGGTTCGACTCCGGCCATCGGCACCAACATTAATATTCTCTTCTAGAACTATTCGAGTTATAGAATCCTGCCATTAGCAGAATTGATAGACTTATTGTCTCGCGCTCATACGAAAGTGAGGTAATGTAAGTTTCCACACACTCTTTACTTCAATTGCAATTAACGCTATAACCGCTAGTTAAATTTCTTAGACATTTCTTATAGTTAATCTATTTTGTGCTCTCAAGTGTTCTTGACAAGCATCCAATGAGTAGCCTAGACTCGTCAACTGCTCTGCGTTATCAACGCAGTTGGCCCGAGTAAAAAAGAAATAAAAACTAAAATACATTTGCAGGTTCTACTGACTTGCTAAGGTATTTTGCGAAGGTTACTTTTAGATTGTAGGTTTTGCTTGTTAAGTATTCGCAAAGAATATTACAAGAAAATGGGCATGGACAGGGTTGCAATTGTTAGTAAATACATTGTTAATAGCATCCCTGAATGTCTAGTAAATTGATTAAGTGGTTAACAATTAAAACTAAATAGATGGGAGGGAGATCCGTGAACGTTGTTCAACGTTTGCGAATTTCACATCGAATCAAATTTGATTCATTAAGTAACCAAAGTTTGATAACAATAATTATATTTGAACGGGGTCATAACCTTTTATGATTGAAAACTACTTGCCCATTTTAGTCTTCCTCGCGATTGGTGTAATTTTTGGTGCTGTGGCAATTGGGGCAAGTTATCTTATTGCGCCAAAAAAACCGTATGGTGAAAAGTTGTCACCCTACGAATGTGGTTTTGAAGCATTTGAAGATTCACGTATGAAATTTGACGTGCGTTTTTATCTCGTAGCTATATTATTCATAATTTTTGACCTCGAAATCGCCTTTCTATTTCCCTGGGCAGTAGTGCTGGGAGATATAGGCTGGTTTGGATTCATAGCGATGGCCGTATTCCTGGGCATACTGGTCATCGGATTTATTTATGAGTGGAAGAAGGGAGCCTTGGAGTGGGAATAGAAGGTGTACTGGAAAAAGGTTTTATAACTACCTCCGCAGACAAGGTCATTAACTGGGCGCGAACCGGTTCGTTGTGGCCGATGACATTTGGTCTGGCCTGTTGTGCTGTAGAAATGATGCACGCGGGTGCATCCCGTTATGATTTGGACAGGTTCGGTATTGTATTTCGTCCCAGCCCACGTCAGTCTGACTTAATGATTGTTGCAGGTACTTTGTGCAATAAAATGGCTCCAGCATTGCGTAAAGTTTATGATCAAATGTCAGAACCTCGTTGGGTTATATCCATGGGATCTTGCGCGAATGGAGGAGGTTACTATCACTATTCCTATTCAGTAGTACGTGGGTGTGATCGCATTGTCCCAGTTGATGTTTATGTACCAGGCTGTCCGCCAACAGCCGAAGCGTTGTTATATGGCATCATTCAACTACAGAAAAAGATCAGGCGAACAAATACAATTGCCCGATAGCCAGCAAAAATAATAACGAGAAGCAGACCATGAGTAATTCCACAGACATATCCCTGGCAGAGCGCTTGAATAGCCGTTTTTCGAACGCATTAGCTATAAAAGAAGCGTTTGGTGAAACGACAATGGAAATCTCACCACAAGATATATTGACTATCTGTCGCGCCTTGCATGATGAGGCGGAGTTTACATTTCGGGAATTAATAGATATCTGCGGCGTTGATTATCTTGCCTATGGCGATGTCGAGTGGGAAACCATTGATGCCACGGGACACGGATTTAGTCGCGGCGTGTCACGCATGCTGGATGGAACACCGCCACCCGGTAAGAAAGGCGAAAATGCAACGAGTCGTCGCTTTGCCGTGGTTTATCATTTGCTATCTATAAAAAATAACGAGCGCTTGCGTGTTAAGGTTTACTTGCCTAATACCGAACCAGTGGTTGATTCAGTTATAAACATCTGGTCTTCTGCAAACTGGTATGAACGTGAAGCCTTCGATCTTTACGGAATTCTATTCAAGTCTCACCCGGATTTACGTCGTATCCTGACCGACTACGGTTTCATTGGTCATCCATTCCGCAAGGATTTTCCACTTACGGGTCACGTTGAAATGCGTTATGACAATGAAAAGCAGCGTGTCGTGTATGAGCCTGTAAGTATAGAACCACGCACGTTAGTGCCCAAAGTGAAACGTGACGATCATCGTTATTTGCACGTTGAAACTGAAGGGGAAGAGTAGTGGCAGCAGAAATACGTAACTACACAATTAACTTCGGACCTCAGCATCCTTCTGCGCATGGTGTATTGCGTCTGGTGCTTGAGCTGGATGGCGAGACTGTTGATCGTGCCGATCCACATATAGGATTGCTGCATCGAGCGACAGAGAAACTCGCAGAATCCAAACCTTACAACCAGAGCATTCCGTACATGGATCGGCTGGACTATGTGTCCATGTTATGTAACGAACATGGTTATGTGCTGGCTTTGGAGAAATTGCTAGGTATCGAAGCACCGATTCGCGCCCAATACATTCGTGTAATGTTTGATGAGATTACCCGGATTTTGAATCACCTGCTGTGGTTGGGAACGCACGCGCTGGATATCGGTGCTATGACAGTGTTTCTCTATGCATTCAGGGAACGCGAAGACTTGTTTGATGCTTATGAAGCTGTCTCTGGTGCGCGCATGCATGCGGCATATTATCGACCAGGTGGTGTGTATCGTGATCTTCCAGGATCAATGCCACAGTACAAATCTTCCAAATGGCACAACGCAGATGAAGTCTCGAAACTGAACGAGAATCGCCAGGGATCGTTACTGGACTTTCTTGAAGATTTTGCCGATCGTTTTCCAGGCTATGTCGATGAATATGAAACACTATTGACGGACAACCGCATCTGGAAACAACGGACGGTTGGCATTGGCATAGTGTCACCAGAACGAGCGCTGCAATTGGGCTTAACCGGACCCATGTTGCGTGGATCCGGTGTGGAGTGGGATCTACGCAAGAAACAACCCTATGAAGTATATGATCAGGTAGATTTTGACATTCCGGTTGGCGTTAACGGCGACTGCTATGATCGTTATCTGGTGCGCATAGAAGAAATGCGCCAGTCTCAGCGCATTATCAAACAGTGCATCAAATGGCTACGAGAAAATCCTGGACCGGTTATGGTGGAAGATCATAAATTAACGCCACCATCGAGAGAGCATATGAAGTCGGATATGGAATCCTTGATTCACCATTTTAAATTATTTACTGAAGGTTATACCTTGCCGGAAGGCGAAGTTTATACCGCCGTGGAGCACCCAAAAGGCGAGTTTGGAATTTATCTGGTATCAGATGGTACTAATAAGCCTTATCGTTTAAAGATTAGGGCACCAGGTTTTGCACATCTTTCCGCACTAGATGAAATGGCAAGAGGTCATATGCTGGCGGATGTTGTGGCTCTCATAGGTACGCAGGATATTGTATTTGGGGAAGTAGATAGATAATGACCACAGATGTAATAGAACAATCTTCAACCGAAGCAAAGCAGCAAAAGTTGATTGCTGGTAAAACTTATGCAGCGATCGACAAGTGGATCGCAAAATATCCTGCTGAAAACAGGCAGGCGGCTGTTATTCCTGCGTTACATCTAGTTCAGGATGCTAATGGAGGTCATGTCACAACAGCGTTGATGGATGAACTGGCTCTCTATCTCGAAATGCCGGAAATTGCGGTATATGAAGTGGCCAGTTTTTATTCCATGTTTGAACACAAGCCAGTGGGCAAACATAAAATTAGTATTTGTACCAATATATCGTGCATGTTGCGAGGCAGCGAAGATATTGTAGAGCATCTGGAAAAGAAGTATGGAATTAAGCTGGGACAAACAACACCAGATGGGAAAATCACGCTTAAAGAAGTTGAGTGTTTGGGCGCATGTGTCGGTGCTCCCATGTGTTTGATTGGTCGTGACTACCATGAAAATCTAACACCTGAAAAAATTGACGCCATCCTGGAAAAACTGGATTAATCTTCATGGCTAACGAAGTTTGTTTTAGTACAATGCATCTGGATAAACCGTGGACGCTTTCAACTTATGAGAGCGCTGGGGGTTATAAAGTCTGGAAACGCATATTAAAAGAAAAAACATCCCCAGAAGAAATTATAAGCGAACTTAAAACGTCAGCATTACGTGGACGCGGCGGTGCTGGATTTCCAACCGGTTTGAAGTGGAGTTTTATGCCTCGTAACACTCCCGGACAAAAGTACATTGTTTGCAATTCAGATGAAGGAGAGCCGGGGACCTGTAAGGATCGTGATATTCTCCGTTATAACCCACACTCATTAATCGAAGGTATGGCAATTGCTGGCTACACCATCGGTGCTACTGCTGGCTATAACTACATACGTGGAGAATTTTACGAACCTATTGATCGATTTGAAGCGGCACTTGAGGAGGCTTATGCAGCAGGACTGCTGGGTAAGAATGTACTTGGTTCCGGTATCGATATTGATTTGTATACCCATATAGGTGCCGGTGCCTATATCTGTGGCGAAGAAACCGCATTACTGGAATCACTCGAAGGTAAAAAGGGGCAGCCTCGATTTAAACCTCCTTTTCCGGCGAGTTATGGATTATTTGGTCGGCCTACTACTATTAACAACACGGAAACTCTGGCATCAGTACCCTATATTCTCGAAAAAGGGGGACAATGGTTCGCTGACCTTGGTAAACCGAATAATGGGGGTTCAAAACTTTTTTGCGTATCCGGGCATGTAAACAATCCTGGTAATTTTGAAGTGCCCATGGGCACTCCATTCGCGGAACTGCTGGAGATGGCCGGTGGCGTTCGGGATGGCAAGAAATTAAAAGCGGTAATACCGGGTGGTTCTTCCACTCCGGTATTACCCGCAGATATTGCTATGGAAATGGATATGGATTACGACTCCATCGCCAAGGCAGGTTCAATGTTGGGTGCGGGATCCGTGATTGTAATTGACGAAACGACCTGCATGGTTAAGGCATTGGCACGCTTGTCTTATTTCTATTATGAAGAATCCTGCGGACAATGTACGCCATGTCGCGAAGGTACAGGCTGGTTGTCGCGAGTGGTTAATCGTATTGAAAAAGGAAAAGGTCGTCAGGAAGATCTCGATTTATTAGTTGATGTAGCAAACAAGATTGGTGGACGTACTATATGCGGTCTGGGGGATGCGGCGGCCATGCCGGTTACCAGTTTTTTAAATCACTTCCGAGACGAATTTCAATACCACATAGATCATAAGCGCTGCATGGTAAGTAAAGCATAAGGTTGAACTATACAAACACAAGGTTATGAAGTAACGATGGCTAGCATCGAAATAGACGGCAAAAAACTGGAAGCGCGTGATGGCGCAATGGTAATAGAAGCAGCTGATGAAGCGGGTATTTACATCCCACGCTTTTGCTACCACAAGAAATTGTCTGTTGCGGCGAACTGTCGCATGTGTCTTGTAGAAGTCGAAAAAGCTGCCAAACCATTACCTGCCTGTGCAACGCCTGTTACCGATGGCATGAAAATTTTTACTAAATCAAAGAAAGCTATCGATGCGCAAAAAGGCGTCATGGAATTTCTATTAATTAATCATCCGTTGGATTGCCCCATCTGTGACCAGGGTGGTGAATGCGAGTTACAGGATATTGCCGTAGGCTACGGTAATGACGTTTCCAAATTTGTAGAAAAGAAACGAGTTGTAAAAGATAAAAATCTGGGGCCATTGATTGCCACGGATATGACACGCTGCATACATTGCACTCGTTGTGTGCGATTCGGGGCTGAAATTGCAGGTATTCGTGAATTGGGGGCAACTGGTCGCGGTGAACATATGGAAATCGGTACCTATGTTACGCGTAACGTAACCTCAGAAATGTCAGGCAATGTAATAGATTTATGTCCGGTAGGCGCACTTACGTCCAAACCCTTTCGTTTTTCAGCAAGATCCTGGGAATTGATTGAGCGAGAATCAATCGCTCCTCATGATTGCATCGGATCAAATTTACAGGTCCATGTTCGAGGTGGTAACGAAGTGGTGCGTGTGGTGCCTCGCGAAAACGAATCGATTAATGAAACCTGGATCTCTGATCGAGACCGTTTCAGTTACGAAGCCCTTAATAGTAGTGAGCGCCTAAAAACACCGTTGATAAAAGTTGATGGCGAATGGAAAGAAACCGACTGGGAAACTGCGTTGCAAGCTACGGTTAGCGGTATTAATCGCGTAATTGCCGAGTCAGGTGCAGAAAAAATTGGAGCGCTTGCATCGCCGACTGCCACAGTTGAAGAACTATATTTGTTGCAAAAGTTAATGCGTCAACTACGTATTCCCAATATTGATCACAGGATCAGGCAAACAGATTTTGCCAATAGCAATGAAGATCCGGTTTATCCCTGGTTAGGACAAACTATTCAGGATCTGGAAAGTAATGAAGCTGTTTTGCTAGTAGGATCCAATATTCGCAAAGATCAGCCCATAGCCGCGCATCGCTTTCGCAAAGCCTGCCATAACGGTATGAAATTAATGCACGTAAATGCCGTAGACTATGAATTTTATATGCCGGTAGAAGCGAAAATTGTTGTAAACCCGGCTGCTTTTACTCGAGAACTTACGGGTATTGCTAAAGCTTTATTAAAGGCCACTGGTCAGTCAGCGCCTGCCGGTTTCGATAAACTTGGTGCAGATGTAAAGATCACAGCCAATCAACAGAAGATCGCAGATCAGTTACATAAAGATACAGCTACTTCGATATTACTTGGTCCACAGGCGATCAATAATCCACAGGCGTCATCCATTCGCATGTTGGCCAATTTAATTGCGACACTTAGTCAAAGCCATTTTGGATATCTACCAGAAGGCGGCAATAGCGCTGGTGCCTGGATAACAGGAACGGTTCCACATCGAGATACAGGTGGTGCTAATAACGATTCATCAGGATTAAATGCTAAAGAAATGCTGGAAAATGGTCTAAATGGCTATTTGTTGTTAAACGTCGAACCAGATATCGAATCTGCATCTCCAGCACAGGCAAAACAATCGCTCGCAAATGCAGAGTTTGTCGTTTCCCTGAGTTATTTTGGGAGTGACAATATCAAGCAATACGCCGATGTAATACTACCAATTGCTCCATTCACTGAAACGTCAGGGACGTTTATTAACGCTGAAGGAACCTGGCAAAATTTTGCAGGTGTAGTGGCGCCGTTTGGTGATGCGCGTCCGGCCTGGAAAGTATTTAGAGTGCTGGGTAATTTGTTTGATTGTGATGGATTTGATTATCTTGCCTCCGACGATGTTTTGAAAGAAGTAAAAGATAAGGCAGGAAGCGTTATCGCGAATAACAATATTGAGTGGCGTTGTCCAGACCAGTTGGGTAGCGTCAATAGTACAGATATCTTTCGTATTGGTGAGTTGCAGATGTATGCAGGTGATAGCTTGCAACGCAGAGCCCATGCATTACAGGAGACATACGATGCGGACACCGCTGCAATTCGAATCAATAAGAAACTGGCAGATAGCATTGGTCTGCTCGATGGTGCGAATGCGGTTGCGGCGCAAAATGGTACTAACGT
This sequence comes from Kaarinaea lacus, assembly GCF_975902315.1. Lineage (NCBI taxonomy): Bacteria > Bacillati > Cyanobacteriota > Cyanophyceae > Nostocales > Nodulariaceae > Kaarinaea > Kaarinaea lacus. Next base: position 8,699 of record NZ_CDLKIE010000117.1, read on the forward strand.
TACATTGCCCGTGATTATTGATAATCACGTTGCGGACAATGGCGTATTAATCCATAGCGGGCTGGAGGCGAGTGTTGGACTGGATGCGAGCTTTACACCGATTACCATTGAGCCAGTATAATTTTAGTTAGCGCAAGAACGAATAGAATCACAGGTTACAGTTAATAACAAAAACGGATAGATTGATTGATGGTAGATCTGATAGAACAATCGTTAAGTTTTTTGCCTGATAGTGCCGTGGCATTGACGGTTATTATTATTAAGATATTAGTTATTATTCTGCCATTGATGGGGGCTGTCGCCTATTTAACTTTAGCGGAACGCAAGATAATTGGTTACATACAGGTGCGCATAGGGCCCAATCGCGTTGGACCACGCGGATTATTACAACCAATCGCGGATGGTTTAAAACTGTTAATGAAAGAGACTATCCTGCCGAGTAATGCGAATCGATTTTTGTTTTTACTGGGGCCTGTGTTGTCATTCGCGCCTGCACTCGCAGCCTGGGCTGTAATACCTTTCGATGATGGTATGGTATTAGCTAATCTCAATGCTGGTTTGTTGTATATATTAGCCATGACATCCATGGGTGTGTACGGTGTAATTATTGCCGGATGGGCTTCCAATTCAAAATATGCATTTCTCGGCGCATTACGTTCAGCTGCGCAAATTGTTTCTTATGAAATTGCCATGGGTTTTGCCATTGTCGGCGTATTATTAGCTGGTGGAAGCCTGAACATTGGTGAAATAGTAACAGCGCAGCAAGGCAGTTTCATACATTGGTTCTGGTTACCATTGCTACCACTGTTTTTCATTTACTTTATTTCAGGTGTAGCGGAGACAAACCGCGCACCATTTGATGTTGCTGAAGGTGAATCAGAAATCGTCGCAGGCTTTCACGTTGAATATTCAGCAATGACATTTTCAGTATTCTTTTTGGCTGAATATGCCAACATGATTTTGATCGCGATGTTAGCAGCATTGATGTTCCTGGGTGGGTGGCTGTCTCCTTTTCAAGGCATCCCTGGATTGGAAACACTGTTTTCCTGGGTCCCGGGCATTGTTTGGCTAACCGCGAAATGTGCATTCTTCTGCTTTCTTTACTTATGGTTTCGCGCAACATTTCCACGGTATCGCTATGACCAGATTATGCGACTGGGCTGGAAAGTATTTATACCTATCACCATCGTTTGGTTGATGGTCGTAGGCGCACTAGTCGTTGCTGAAGTTAGCCCCTGGTTCGACTAACGGTATAACATTGAAGGTTTAAGGAAAAGACATGAAAGTTGTCACCAATTATTTTAAAAGCCTGGTACTTATCGAGCTGTTAAAAGGTATGGCCTTAACCGGGAAGTATTTATTCCGGAAAAAAATTACTGTGCAGTATCCGGAAGAAAAAACGCCTATTTCACCGCGCTTTCGTGGACTGCATGCGCTGCGCAGATATCCAAACGGCGAAGAACGGTGTATTGCCTGCAAATTGTGTGAAGCTGTCTGTCCGGCATTAGCTATTACCATAGAATCGGAACAGCGCGAAGATGGATCACGCAGGACTAAACGTTACGATATCGACCTGACCAAGTGTATTTTCTGTGGTTATTGCGAAGAATCCTGTCCAGTGGATTCAATTGTTGAAACGCACATATTTGAATACCATGGTGAAGAGCGTGGTGATTTATATATGACAAAAGACAAGCTGCTGGCAGTTGGTGACAGGTATGAAAAAGAAATTGCAGCAAACAAAGCAGCTGACGCCAGCTACCGTTAGTATTGATTAGAGATTAATAAGAGCAAATATAGTTATATGGAATTCCAGGAAATCATATTTTACGTATTTTCAGCTGTATTGGTTTTTGCCGCAGGCATGGTTGTAACAGTACGTAATCCGGTATTTGCTGCACTATTCCTAGTGTTGGCGTTTTTTACCAGTGCTGCTATCTGGATACTGCTTGAAGCAGAGTTTCTCGCATTAACACTGATATTAGTGTACGTAGGTGCAGTAATGGTCCTGTTTTTATTCGTGGTCATGATGCTGGATATAAATCTGGCAGTTTTGAAAGAGGGATTCGCAAAATATTTACCTGTCGGAATCATTGTTGCGTTACTAATGATCGCACAATTGGCCATGGTTGTTGGCCCTGAACAATTCGGGCTGGAGAAATTTGCTTCACCCGCTGCACAGGCGGCTGATTACAGCAATACAAAAGAACTGGGTCGAGTTCTGTATACCGTATACCTGTATCCTTTTGAAATCGCATCCGTCATTTTACTTGTCGCCATTATAGCGGCGATCGCGTTAACGTTACGCAAACGTCGAACAAGGGAACTAACACCTCCAGAGCAACAGGTGGCGGTACAAAGAAAAGACCGGGTACGGCTTGTGAAGATGGACGCGGAAAAGAAGAAAGTTTAATTTTAAACACGTATTTTTTAATAAACAAAGTTAAAGCTAGTTAACACAGCTAAAGGGAAGGTTAGGGGACCAATGATATCGCTTTCACACTTTCTGATTCTCGGTGCGATATTATTCTGTATCAGCGTAGCCGGTATATTTCTCAATCGTAAGAATGTCATTATTTTGTTAATGGCGATTGAGTTAATGTTGCTGGCCGTAAATATGAATTTTATTGCTTTTTCCCATTATCTGGGTGATATGGCTGGCCAGGTTTTCGTATTTTTTATTCTTACTGTCGCAGCGGCAGAAGCGGCAATTGGGCTGGCAATACTCGTTGTCTTGTTTCGGAATCGTCAGACCATCAACGTTGAAGATCTGGATTCGTTAAAAGGATAATAAGGAATAAAGCGTGACAGAATCTATGGAACAAATATATCTGGCCATTGTATTGGCACCACTCTTCGGGGCAATCATTTCCGGATTGTTTGGACGGCAGATTGGTCGAGCAGGGGCTCATTGGATTACCAATCTTGGCGTTGCGATTTCTTTCGTATTGTCCATTATAGTCTTTAAACATCATGTGCTAGATGGTGTGGCCTCATTTAATGGTTCTGTTTATACCTGGATGGTTAGTGATGGCATTCGTTTTGAAGTGGGATTTCTCATCGACCGCTTAACAGCTATCATGTTGCTGGTTGTAACATTCGTTTCATTCATGGTGCATATATATACCATTGGCTATATGCATGATGATCCCGGTTATCAACGTTTCTTCAGTTATATTTCACTGTTTACGTTTTCCATGTTGATGTTGGTAATGTCCAACAACTTCATGCAGCTGTTTTTTGGTTGGGAGGCAGTGGGTCTGGTTTCATATTTGCTAATTGGCTTCTGGTATAAAAAGGAAACAGCGATTTATGCCAACTTAAAGGCATTCCTGGTAAACCGGGTAGGTGATTTTGGATTTATTCTGGGTATTGCTGCTGTTCTCATGTACTTTAATTCCATGGATTACGCTGAAGTGTTCAAAGCGGCTCCTGCTATGTCCAATTTGACCATGGAAGTATTTTCCGGAACAGAATGGTCAGTAATGACAGTAATCTGTATTTTACTGTTTATCGGCGCGATGGGTAAATCTGCACAAGTACCGCTACATGTATGGTTGCCTGATTCCATGGAAGGTCCAACACCAATCTCGGCGTTGATCCATGCGGCAACCATGGTAACTGCCGGTATTTTTATGGTCGCGCGAATGTCGCCACTGTTTGAGCTATCCGAGACTGCCCTCAGTTTTGTGTTAGTTATCGGCGCTATTACTGCCCTGTTTATGGGATTCCTTGGTATTGTCGCCAATGATATAAAGCGTGTAGTCGCTTACTCCACATTATCACAATTAGGTTATATGACAGTGGCGCTAGGTGCTTCAGCATACGCTGCAGGTATATTCCATTTAATGACTCACGCGGCGTTTAAAGCTTTGTTATTCCTGGCGGCGGGATCTGTGATCATCGCGATGCATCACGAACAGGACATCCGTAAGATGGGCGGTATCCGTAAATACATGCCTATAACCTACATATGTATGTTTATCGGATCACTGGCGTTGATTGGATTTCCAGGTCTGGCGGGCTTTTTCTCTAAAGATGCCATTATTCAAGCGGTAGGTGCTTCTGATATACCAGGTTCAGGATTTGCTTTCTTTTGTGTGTTGTTGGGCGTGTTTGTTACTGCGTTTTATTCATTTCGCATGTTTTTCCTGGTATTCCATACCAAGGAAAGAATGGACGAACACACGCGTTCACATATCCATGAGTCGCCCTATGTTGTAACCATTCCATTGATTCTGTTGGCGATACCATCAGTAATTGCAGGCTACTGGATTGAACCGATTTTGTTTGGTGATTATTTTGGTGATGCTATCTACGTGAAGCCTGAACATGCGGTGTTGGCTGAAATTGGAAAAGATTTCACTATGGGACACTTTTTTGGTCATGGCCTGGTATCGGCGCCATTTTGGTTAGCAATGCTGGGATTAGGATCTGCATGGTATTTTTATGAAAAACGTCCTGATATCCCTGAGATGATTTCCCAGAAAGCCAGTGTGGTCTACAACATTTTATTGAAGAAATACGGCTTCGATGATTTTAACGACTGGTTTTTTGCAGGAGGCGCGCGAGGACTGGGGCGCAGCCTTTGGAATATTGGTGATATGAAAATTATCGACGGCCTGATAGTTAATGGTTCTGCAAAAACGGTTGCCTGGTTCTCCTCAAAAATTCGCAACATTCAGACTGGATATTTATATCACTATGCTTTTTCGATGATCATCGGTTTAGTGCTTCTGGTTTGGATTTTTGTGAAATAGCAGAACTCTAACCAATAAATACGAGTAGTAAATAGCAAGAATAATTAGAAAGGATAAGTTTACATGTTTGCTGATTCACCTTTGCTGAGCCTGGTAATATGGACACCCATAATTGGTGGTGTATTAGTGTTGCTAGCAAGCAAAGACGAACATGCCAACACGGCTCGTTGGTTGTCGTTGTTTTTTTCCATAGTTACTTTTTTAATGGCTATTCCGCTCTATACCGGGTTTGATATTACAACCCATCAAATGCAGTTTGTGGAATTGTCGCCGTGGA
>NZ_CDLKIE010000118.1:0-5546 GCF_975902315.1 Kaarinaea lacus
GCCTGGACTGAACTTCGCCTATCTGGGGGATATTTGGGTAAAAATTAGCAACAAACGCCATGCAGATGTGGTCAGATAACTGTTTCAATTTTAGGTAAATTTACATACAATACGCGCTCTTTTTTAGGGTTGCCCACCATCGCGGCGGGTAGACCAGAACGAGCAGAATCTTTCGGAGATCCGTTAAACAATGGTTACAATTCGTTTATCGCGCGGTGGCGCAAAAAAACGTCCTTTTTATAATATTGTCGTGCAAGATAGTCGCAAAGCTCGCGACGGTCGTTACATCGAACGTGTAGGGTTCTATAATCCCAGCGCCGTGGAAAACGAAGAAGGCTTGCGCATCAATCAGGAACGTGTCGACTACTGGGTCGGAAAGGGCGCTCAATTGTCAGAGCGCGTCGCCAGCATTATCAAAAGTCAAAAGCAGTAATCCAGTCAAAACGACTTCCTGCAGTGGATCGTTGCCCCTGTTTGAGCGGGCAACGAAACCTGCAACCACAACATGGATGATCCAGCCCACCAATTCGTCGTTGTCGGTAAGGTTTCCAGTGCCTACGGTATAAAAGGCTGGCTTAAAATAAATTCCTTTACCGATCCCATCACGAATATTCTGCAATACGATCCTCTCTATCTGCAAAGCAGAGATAGCAGGCAATCCTGGGAGGCAATCAGGGTAAGCAACGGTCGTGCGCACGGGAAACAGGTCGTTATCCAGTTCGAAGGGGTTAATGACCGCAACCAGGCAGAATTATTGCGCGGTTTGGAAATTGCAGTTACCCGGGACCAATTACCCGAGCCGGAAGATGATGAATACTACTGGGTCGATCTGGAAGGCTTATCCGTCATCAACCTCGATGGCATCACACTCGGCGTGGTCGATTCAGTGATGGAAACCGGGGCTAACGATGTATTGGTAGTGAAAGGTGATAAAGAGCGGCTTATTCCTTATGTGATGGATGAATTTATTCATGCCATCGATCTGGATGCCGGTACGATCACCGTAGACTGGGATCCCGATTTTTAATCGGTAGACTATCATAGAGATTAACTGATGCGCATTGATGTCATTAGCCTGTTTCCCGAAATGTTTGATGCGGTGACGCAGCATGGAATAACACGACGCGCTATTGAAAATCAGTTACTCAATGTTGCAGTGTGGAATCCACGGGATTACACCACCGACAATCACCGCACAGTCGATGACCGGCCCTATGGCGGAGGCCCGGGAATGGTCATGATGGTGGAGCCATTAAAAAAAGCCATTGGAGATGCTCGCCAGGCCAGCGAACAGGCTACAGGCAGCAAAGCCACCGTTGTGTATTTATCACCACAAGGCAAACCGGTTGATCAGCAGTTATTGCAGCACGCAGCAATAACCCCGGGATTGGTGCTACTCGCCGGACGTTATGAGGGAGTCGACGAACGACTGATTGAATCGGAAGTGGATGAAGAATGGTCGATCGGGGATTATGTGCTAAGCGGTGGGGAAATCGCGGCCATGGCGATTATCGATGGTGTTACCCGATTGTTGCCGGGAGCATTGGGGCACGAGGATTCCGCCGACCAGGATTCATTCGTCAACGGTTTGCTCGATTATCCCCACTATACGCGCCCGGAACAGGTCAATGGCCAACGGGTTCCGGAGATCCTGCTCAGTGGTGACCATCAGGCCATTGAGCGCTGGCGCATGAAAATGGCATTAGGCCGTACCTGGGATCGACGGCCGGATTTACTGGACAAGTTGCAACTAACTGATTCCCAAAAAGAACTACTGGACGAGTATAGAAAAGAGCAGAAAGACGAGTAGATATTTGCGTAAATCGAGCTATTTTTAGATTCCGGGCTTCGAAATCGCCAATTATGAGCAAATTTGAGGTGTTATCGTAAGAAATTGTTCGGTATAATGCGCCGCACTGAGAAATGGAGCAGGACATGAGTAATATAATTCAACAACTTGAAGCTGAACAAATGAAAAAAGTCCCCGAATTCAATCCCGGGGATACTGTCGTGGTAAACGTAAAAGTTAAGGAAGGTACCCGTGAACGTACCCAGGCGTTTGAAGGCGTCGTTATTGCCAAGCGCAATCGTGGTATTAATTCTTCATTCACAGTTCGCAAGGTATCGCACGGCGAAGGTGTTGAGCGTGTGTTCCAGAGCCACAGTCCAAGCATCGATTCTGTTAAAGTGAAACGTCGTGGTGATGTACGACGCGCCAAGCTTTACTACCTGCGCAACCTTCAGGGTAAGGCAGCACGAATCAAAGAAAAGCTGTAATTTCCGAACCACAGATAATTGTCACCTATTAGTAGCGGGTGTTTGGTACAATACCAAACACCCGTTTGTTTTTATGGGGTGAACATTTTTTATGGAATATGAAAGCGTTGCCGGGATGTTTAGCAGGCTATTAATACTCGCGATTAATAAGAAAGGAAAATGGAGAATGTGAATTATGTCGGGCAGGGATTACCAACGATATGATGCCGTCATTGAAACGCCACTTCCCGGTCGCAACAACCGCCTTGCCATAGTTACCCAGGATGACAAGCTGCAAGAACTTTTATTTGTCAGTCAGTCCACTAAATTAAAACAACCGAAAACCACAGTCGCTAAAACTGTCGTGGAACAGCTGAAAGCCTATTTTTCAGATTCCGATTTCAAGTTTACCTTACCCCTGGAACCTCAAGGCACCCTGTACCAAAAACGTGTCTGGGACAAATTACGTAAATGTCCCACCGGTAAAGTGTGGACATATGGAGATCTTGCCAGGAAAATTCACAGTGCGCCACGCGCTGTTGGTAATGCATGCCGGCGAAATCCCATACCCATTGTTGTGCCTTGCCACCGAGTAGTGTCTGCCAATGGTATGGGCGGCTATGCCGGACACACGTCCGGAACGTTTTTGTCCATAAAGCAGTGGTTATTACAGCATGAATCAATTATCTAAGCTGAATGAAACGGTAATTCATGCTGCCAGTGAACAACAACTGGAAGCTTTTATTGATGCCATCTGGATGGAGCGTGGGTTAAGTGAGAATACGCTCAATGCCTACCGTGCCGATCTGTTTGGGTTAGCTAAATGGCTGTTTGCGCAATCCAGGCAAGATCTATTACATGCATCTCGTAGTCAGATACTGGATTATTTAACTTATCGAGTGAATCAAGGGACCAAGTCACGCTCTACGGCACGCTTGTTATCCAGTATCAAACGCTTCTATCAGTATTGCGTGCGGGAACAGTTAATCAAAGAAGATCCTAGCGACCGAATTGATGCGCCCAAGCTGGGCCGCTCTTTGCCAAAGTTCCTGTCGGAAGCAGAAGTTGAGGCTTTGCTGAATGCCCCGGATTTGAAAGATCCTTTAGGTGTGCGAGACCGCACCATGCTGGAACTGCTATATGCCACCGGGTTACGCGTGTCAGAACTGGTGAATCTTACAATCGATCAACTTAACCTGCGCCAGGGTGTGGTGCGTGTGCTGGGAAAAGGAAACAAGGAGCGACTGGTGCCCTTAGGCGAAGAGGCGTTATCCTGGCTGGATAAGTATCTCAACGACGCGCGACATCAAATAACACCAGCCGCGGCCAGTGATTATGTGTTCACTACCAGGCGCCATTCTGCCATGACGCGTCAGGCATTCTGGTATTTAGTCAAACGCTACGCTAATAAAGTAGGTATAAAAAAGCATTTAACCCCTCATACATTACGCCATTGTTTCGCAACTCATTTACTGAATCACGGCGCAGATTTGCGTGTGGTACAGATGTTATTGGGGCATAGTGATTTATCAACGACACAGATTTATACTCACGTAGCGCGGGAACGACTGCGCAGTTTGCACGCAGAGCATCACCCACGAGGTTAGATTGCACACTATCTGGTAGTAACTGCATAATTAAACATCATTTTTTAACTATTTTATCGGGGTAATAACATGCCGTCATTTGATGTAGTATCGGAAGTTGATATGCATGAGCTGACCAATGCCGTAGACCAGGCGAATCGCGAAGTGGGCAACCGGTTTGATTTTAAAGGTACTAATTCCAAAATCGAGCAAGTAGAAGCCGAAATTTCCATTATCAGCGAAAGTGACTTTCAGGTGCAGCAAATCCTGGATATTTTACAGAATAAAATGGTCAAACGCGGCATAGATATTGGATGTCTGGATATCCAGGAGCCTGTAACAACAGGCAAGGAAGTTCGTCAAAAAGTGATTGCCCGGCAGGGAATTGACAAGGATCTGGCCAGGAAAATAGTCAAACTGGTAAAAAATACCAAATTAAAAGTCCAGGCAGCGATCCAGGGTGACCAGGTGAGAGTGACTGGCAAAAAGCGTGATGAATTGCAGCAAATTATCACCATGCTGAAAGAATCCAAACTGGAATTGCCACTGCAATACACGAATTTTAGAGATTAGTACCCCATATTAGTACTTCAAATAGCTGGTTTTTAAATTTATTGAGAGGTTGTTATGAAAAAGGTTTTAATCCTTGTAGCGTTTATCATGGTATCTGGGCAAATTGTCTATGCAGCAGATGCCGACGTTGAGCAGGTTAAAAAGACGCTGCAAATGCTAATGCCTTCTGCCAAACCGGACAAAATCACCCAAACCCCCATTCCTGGATTGTATGAGGCAATATATGGTACCCAGGTGATTTACATGACCAAAGACGGACGTTACATGATCGAAGGCGATGTCTACGATGTGCAAAAACGGGTGAATCTTACAGAAGGCGTTCGTACCTCGGGTCGTAAAAAGGCACTGGCATCTTTGGATACAAAAAACATGATCGTGTTTAGTCCAAAAGACAAGAAACCAAAACATGTAATTACAGCCTTTACCGACATAGATTGCGGTTACTGTCGCAAGATGCATGCGGAAATGAAAAAATATAATGACCTTGGAATTGAGGTTCGTTATGCCGCTTTCCCTCGTTCCGGTTTGCAAACACCCTCTTATTTCAAGGCCGTCGCCGTTTGGTGCGCCAAGGATCGCAATAAAGCCATGACTTTTGCCAAGGGTGGTGCGAAGCTGGATCAACTGCAGGGGCTGGAGCAGGTCGCCAATAGCAAACCTTGCACAGATGCCATTGCCAGGCAATTGACTACTGCAAGAGATGTCGGTGTTACTGGAACACCATCATTGTTCATGGAAAGTGGTCAGATAATCCCCGGATATGTTCCGGCAGATCGCTTGATCAAAATGCTGGACGACGCCAAACAAAGCTAACAGGTTTCTTTTTAAATCAGGTTCAAACGGATCGATATAAAATTTTTTTGTTGGCGGGAATCTTTTGTGACTAATCGAGTTCCAGGCATACTGTGTATGCCTGGAACTTGTTGTTATAAGCTAAAGGAAATAAAGAGAAAGAACTATGGCCAGAGTTAAAGTGTATAGTACCGGTATTTGTCCCATATGCGATAAAGCAAAAAACTTGCTGACTAAATGGAGTATTCCCTATGACGAGTATCGCATCGATCAGGATAAGGATGCGCTAAAAGAAATGTTGCAGGTGTCCAATGGTGCTAAAACGGTTCCTCAAATTAC
>NZ_CDLKIE010000119.1:0-33313 GCF_975902315.1 Kaarinaea lacus
ACCAGTGCCAGAAACGTAAGGCCAGTTCTTCGGTGACGCTGTCGACGGTGGGTAATTGTATCGGTGGACTTATCAAGTAACTGTCATTGCCCGGGTAGTTACCATCCAGTACAGTTGCCGCACATTGGGTACCGCCATAGCATGAAGCTGGACCAACTACCGATGGAGTGCCTATTTGCCAGGAACCATTACTAACCGACCATATGCCAGGCCCGCTTTCAAAAGTTTCGGAAAATACTATTGTTGTAACACCTATACCATCTATATCAGTGGCAACACCAGACACATTACCTGCAGCATCTTTAAACCATACATGTACGAATGCTGTATCTCCTGATTGGTACACGCCACTAAGTTGATAGGCAACATTTGCGTTGAAACTGGTAGTAGAAGCTACCGACACCCAACCCGCGTCACCAGCTGCCGGCGCTGTCGGAGGTGTTACAGAGGTATTATCGACAACGAAATATCCTGTGACACCGACAGCATCGGTTGCGGAAATTTGTAAATTTACACTGGTGGCGTTCGTGCTTGACGCACCACCATCGATGAAATTATTTCCAGTGGTATTATCAGGCGGCGTAGTATCTGCACTCGCAATGGTATACACCGCTGTATTAAATGTTTCAGTATTTTGGTTGTTGTCCTGTGAAAAGTACTTCAATGTCGTTGTAGAAACGATATTGATTGGCTGACTATACACCAGCGAATTGATACCAGGATCAGAACCATCAACTGTGTAAAAAGTCGTCGCACAACCAACACCGGCCCCGTCGTCACAGGTCAATTCAACATCCACGCCTGACGCTGGATAAGAACCCGCGGGTGGGTTAGCAAAAGTGACTGGTGGCGTCGTATCCGGAACAGTAATCACATAGTTTTCGCTACTAACAGCACTTGTATTATCCAGCGTATCGGCAGCATAGAACTGCAATGTGGCATCTACGCTAATTGCAATTGGATTACTATAAACAAGCGCGGGAAAAGAACCGTCGACGGAATAGAAAATTGGGCCACACCCAACACCGCCACCATCATCACACGTTAGCTCGACATTTTGTGATGAGCCATACGTACCACCTTGAGGATTAGCGGATACATTTGGCGCTGTGGTATCAATTACATAATTTACATTATGGACAATTTCACTATTACCAGCCACGTCTACGGCAAAGAACTTCAAGGTCGTAGATACACTTATATCCAGTCGCTGCCCATACTGCAGAGAATTTATTGTTGGAGTGCTGCCATCTACGGTGTAATAAATATCAGCACAACCAGAACCATTGACTTCATCTATACATGACAATTCAACCGATTGCGCTACAGCGTATGCACCCGCTGGTACAGACGCTGATGACACCGGAGGTGTTGTGTCAATAACAGGTTTGTCAGTCTGGCCACACGGACTTGAAACAGCGCTAGCATCAGACTCATTGAGTGCAAGATCGAATGCCGTGACGTAATAGCAATATTCCGTACCAGGCTGAAGGTCGCCATCAATAAATGTTATTTGTGGCGCTCTGACTGAAGCGACCTTTTTATCTACATCACCACCACCATCGCGATACACCCAATAACCAAGCAGGTCTGTATCCGCTGGCGCCGTCCAGTCAACCTGGATCGATGTCTCACCTAATGAAGTAGCTGTGACATTAGTAGGTGCTGCAGGTGGACTATTATCGTCCTGATCCAGAGTGAGCGCACAAATTGCACTGGTTCTTGTAGATACATTACCGGCGCCATCGACAGCCTCAATGCTGTAGCAAAACTGGGTACCCGCAGGTAAGCCGTCGTGTCTAAACACCGGATATGGCACCGACGCTACTTCATCAGCACCGTTACCCCAATAAATATTATAACCGGCGACGCTAATGTTATCTGTCGATGAATCCCATACCACTACTATTTCAGATGAACTCGCTGGCAGTACCAGAACATTGGCCGGTTCGGTAGGAGACTGGACATCCATCTGGGTTAAGTCATCACCCAAATCAAACTGGATTATAATCTTACCTTCAAACCCTGTTACCGGATCACGCAAGGTTACGGTAATTTTATCGTCCTCAATTTTGACGCTCATGTGATCCAGCAGGCGATCAAAACCAGTGCCATTAGCGGCGAATTCTGATCCAATAAAATCAAATGCCTCATCAACTTCAAACTCTGTCAGAGCGATACCCAGTATCCCTTCCAAAGCATCCTTTAAAGCATCGATTTCATTTTTAGTCGGTGGATTTGGAATTTCGCCGTCACTTTCGAATTCGATTTCGATATCGCGACTTCTATGTTTAAACCAGTTGCGCGACGCAACATCCGTAATCGGATGCACATTGGCTATATTGGTTTTTTGTTTGGTAACGGATGGCAGTATACCGAATAGCGAATCAGCGCCATTTCGCTCCGCTCTAATGATAATTGGAGCATTCATATCAGCAATATCTGCAAACGTATAAACGCCCTCATCATTAGTTATTGTTTCTTTCGTCTTACCATCAACATCCTTGATTTTTACCGCCACACCGGCTAATGGTTGTCCTTCCGCTGCAGTTCCTCTCATTCCTGTACCGTCAATACCATCGTCTCCACCAGACGAACAACCAACGGTCATGAATATTAACAATGCTACCAGTAGTAAATATTTAACTCCGTTTAAACCTTTCATGGTTTAATCCCCTAATTATCGTTTTTGAAATAATAAATCCCTACACCTACGCGGCCTGTTTCTTCATCAGGCTCTGGTTTAACTGTGCGTTTCTTTTCTGCTAACCAACGATCAAAATCACGCAACAAATCGAGCGACTTGTCGTGGCTGTATTGTTTAAATTCCTCGATAACGCTTTCAGGTATGTCGCTATAGGTTACCTGGCGTTGAAAACGAGCGTCTTTTTCATCATGGGTAAGATTATGTACGGCTGTACTGAGTAAATCGGAAGTGTGTGTAGAAAGGACGTCAATTTTGGCGGGTTCACTTTTTCCTGGAATAAATCCATGATGTGTTAACCTCACGGTATCTTTATCCAGCTTGGTGACTGCACCAACGCGAATTAATTCATCCAGTATCGCGCGCGCAGTGATATCCCCACTATAGCGGGCCACGAGTTCTTCAAACGTGATCCCCTCCCCTCGCAACACCAAATCCCTGGGTTCGTTATTATCATCCAGAAAATCCCCATCCCGCAGCCAGCCACTGATCACTCGGTTCGCGCGATTCAATGGACCCTTTTCCGGTGGCGGTTGTTCTTCGTCAACCTGGGATAAGCGCACTACTTCCTTGCGGCTTAAACCGGTAAGAACAGCAACTCGGGAAAAGGTTTGTTTACGGTTGGGTATGGAAAAGTACTTATAGGCCACGTCCACGTAAGCGCGTTTTGCCAGTTCGGCAAACTCACTATGCGAAATCTCGTAACGAAGTAACATGCGCGCCATTGGTTGGAGCATTTTTGTCACCGCCTTAGCCAGTGTTATTTTTATACTTTCCATAGTACGGGATGGTATTCCCGCGAATTCTTTCTGTCAATAAATGGGATTATTGTCCCGTTTTTACTATTTGTCAATAAAAATGGGATTTCTGTCCCGTTTTTTTGACAAGTATCAATAGACAGAGTACGGATTTTACCGATTAATCGATAATTTCTATAATTTTCTTACTCATAAACGGTGAATTTTTAATCGTTATTGCCTATTAAGAACGCCAAGAGCACAATTTCCGCCAGCCGGGCTTAAAAAAAATTTAACGGTTTGGAAAATAAGATGAAAGCGATGACATTAACAACAGACCTGGAGCACGGATATGAACTATTAACTTCTGTAAGCCCCACTATTTACGCGTAGCAGTGGCACCAGCGAACGCAGAAGAGAAAAGTAGCCAGGTAAAAAACTTATATTTTAGAATCGCCAGTGTGACTATCTGAAGATACAAAATCGCAGCTTTATATATTGAACAGAAACGTTTTCAGGCTGCTTTATTGGTAGCGGTAATCACGCCGGGCAGTGGTTGATTTTCCGACTCATGCATATTTGCCCAACGCAACACTTCAAGTTGTCCATTTTTGTTTTCTACAATGGCGGTGCAGTTTTCCACCCAATCACCGGTATTAGCATAGGTAACACCATCAACATACTGTTACGGGTACTGGATCCCCTTGCATGAATGCAAAATCCGACTCACATGACTTCCATAGTCTTTGGGATAGTGAATTCAAGGATTCCTGCTGGCCATCGGCAATCCACTGCACAATTTCCCTTGCCACATTTGGATAATGAACCGGATTCAAACTCTGTTTTTGCAACCATGCATTTAATACTGCAGGATTAAGCGTGGATATAACATCAGCCCGCCTCAGAATTTTCAACGCGGCAGCATTCGATATCTGTTCCATTTGCCCATGCAATGGTTTGGTTAGTATTTTTTTTCCATATTGAATGGTTTCGCTCGCCAGCTCAAAACCGGAATTGGTAATCACACCTTCGCAGCTCGCAAGATCCGCCTGAAACTTTTCCCGGGATAGTGGACGCAAATGCATATGCCCTCTGTCTTCTGGTTCTGACATGTGGTGGTAAACATAAAACTCATAATTTTTTTCCGCTTCCAACCAGGCGCAAATATGCTTGATATTTTCAAATGGCAGATACACCAGAATTTTTCGAGCTTCTACAACAGGGTTTTTGAGTGGTGGCTCTATAATTGGCGGCAATATCGGATTATCAAAATGATACCAGTGTACGCCCAGAGAAATGCTCGCAGGCGCAAAATGTTTCATGATGGATCTGGCGATCCAGTTACTGCCTTCAATGGGAATATCGTAACTAAAGGCATATTGATGCCCAATTCCCAAAGAGTATTTGTTCTGCAAGCGCGCCGCCCAGGCTGTCACCGGTTCGAAATCGGAAATAACCAGGTCGTAGCCTCGCACATCAAGACTTCTAATTTCCTTACGTAGATTTAATAAATTATTGGTGAATGCAGTTTTTGCAAACTGGATCTGACCATTATGGGTAGCAAAGGTAAGGCCGCGATATGTTTTATAAGAACCGAATGGCTCCATATTAAAATATTCGTCTCTGGGCCGTCCTGAAAATATGAAGTCGACGTCTATGTTGGCCTTTTTCAGTTCGGTAGAGAGTGCCCGGGCTCTGGTGATATGTCCATTGCCCGTTCCCTGTACTCCAAATAATATACGCATGATTATAAGAGGGGGGTACCCAGAATGGCTAATGCGGCAAAGGCGCTGGTCAATCCCAGTATCATGCCGGCAAGGATGTCAGTGGGAAAATGCACGCCGAGCAGTACTCTCGAACTACCTATCATTGTTGCGAGCAGGTAGGCCGGAAATGTGTAAGGCGGATAGTAATAGCTAATCATCGTGGCCATTACAAAGGCAGCCGCGGTATGACCGGACGGAAAGCTAAACTTGTCTGAAGGTACCAGATAAGCAACGAATTCCTGTATTACATCGTTAGGACGCTGACGCTTGATGGAATTCTTCAGCAGCAAGTAGAAAGGCAATTCAAATGCAAATCCTAATAGCGCGCAAAGAAAGAAGGCTTCTCCATGCACCGGCTCCAGCCATAGCAAAAGCAAGCCAAAGATAAGATAGTAAACGCCATCGCCCAGACGGGAAATCCAGCGACTGATCCTGGCTACTTGTTCAGCATGCTTTCTCGACAAGCACCATTTGAACGCTACAATATCGTAGCGAGTGATTTTATCCAGTAATATAGCCATAATGGGTTAAACAATTTCATAACCGTTTAACAAATTATCGGCTGGCTATATGACAGTTTTGTAAAAGTTATATGAAACTTTTTTGACCGCACTCTAATCAGGCGTTAAAGGGAAATGCTAACGCTTAAAATCAAGGCTGTTGTTTTCTATTCGCGCTTTAATTTCATCCCATAAGGCCTGATAGGCTTTGGCCGCCACTCCGTTGGGAGAAAAACTGCCAATGGGAGTACGATGTATTCCCATTTTCTCCACTTCGCTGGAGTAAGGTATCCAGTTTTTTAGTATTGGCTCGGGAGTTTTTGGTGGATTCCTTAAAACTACGCGATGCATTTCCTTACGCTTATCAACCATTGAGAAAAATGGAATGACTCGCATGTCAGTAATGTCATTTTTATTACAAAATCGCAATAATTGACTCAAAGTACGGAGTGATAAGGTTGTGGGAATAGTCGGCACCAGCACTATATCGGCAGCGTGGAGGATACTTTCCGATGTTAGAGTAATACTTGGCGCACAATCCAGAAAAATATAATCGTATTGTGTTACGAGTGAATTTAATATCTTGCGGATGCGTCGATATGGTTTATTGGTATCTTCCAATAATAAATCCAGATTACGGTATGAAAAATCAGCGGGCAATAAATCCAGGTTATTGAAATCTGTACCTTTGATTGCATCCTCCAGGGCATTCTTTTTAGTCAACAAGCGGCGCCCACCGCCTTTTACTTTCGGCTTGATCCGATAATAAAAACTGGCTGCGCCCTGGGGATCCAGGTCCCAGATCAGGGTGTAGTAGCCTTCTTGTGCGCAAAGATACGCAAGATTAACAACGCTGGCAGTCTTACCAACACCACCCTTTATATTGTAACTGCTGATTATATGCATTGAGCTATTTCATGAATTTATTGTTCGGATCTAAATAACTGTCTAAATTCCCGTTTCACTGCTTTATCACTGAATTTTTCAAACTGCCTGGCAAATTTAGCTCGCTCTTTAAATTGTAATTCTTCCAGGTGTTCTACCAGCGCGGCCATCGCATCCCCAGTATCCCTGGTGAAGAATTTTTGCTTTTCTAACTCCACGGATAACTCTTTCAGTTTTTCTGATTGCACATGGAGATCATTGTACGCACCCAGGTTATCCTGCAATTTTTTCATATCACCAACCAGCTGCTTTATCAGCTTAGGTTTATACAGGCTTTGAAATAATTCAATAAGATAACGGAGCTTTTTACAGGTGATGCGTAACTCGTGTAAATCTTCCGCAGGCGAATTGTCTTTTATTACTATCCCTTCTTTCATTAGACGCCTGTAGACTTTCCAGATCCGCTCATCCGCGACAGCTTTGACCGGTCTTTCCGCATTAGCCAGTTTTGCATCCTGTGGTAAAGAGGCATCAAGGAACGCTCGGTAAGCCGTCATAAATGTCTGGTAACGTTGGGAGCTTAGCGTTCGTATAAGCGATCTATAGGCCTGCCGCTTTTTCTTATCCAGTAGCTTGTACAGGGGATCTATATGATCCCGCAACTCCGCGGGTAACATGCTGCGGTAATCTTCAAATTTTAACAGGTATACATCCATGTCACGCGCGGGACTGGTGATTGTACCGAGCCAGGTGAAATTGCTTTGATGTTTTTCCAGGTCCTGTTCCGGGAAAATCCCTTTTACCTGTTTAAACGCGGAGCGTGTTTTACGAATGGCGACCCGATAGTCATGTAGAAATTCAGAATCAACATCGTCACATATACCCCACTCATTGGCTTCCATAATATCTAACATTTCTCTAAGCAAGATTTTGGTCGCCACATCACAGCGCATGTCTGGCGTGAGCTCAATATGACTTTTAATAGAATAATCCGCTGGCTGCCGATCGAGAGCATTTAGCGCTGTTATCAATATTTCCTTATCGGCTTTATCCAGGCTCCATTCGCGCTTTATAAATTCAAGCGCTCGTCGATGAGGATTAGCATAGCCTCTTACTGGAATAACCTGGATACGCTTTTCTAAACGCCTGTATGAATCAGTGTCCGGATCATAAACCTGATACTCATCCAGCATGATACGAGAAACGGTTTTTTGATCCGTGTTCAATCCAGCGAGATGCTGACGTTTCACCAGCAAATACACCTGTGGAATTAAAGCACGCATCTTTAGAATTTTGCACAACTGATTCTTTAAGTCACCATCAGGAAGTTTCCAGGGAAAATCAACTTCTCCATTGACATTCTCCGAGTAGAGGCATTCCCCTGAATTCAACCTGCGTAAAAACAGCTGAGTGGATTTATCCTGCTCAACCGCATCCAGAGCTACGCCCTTACGAAATAGACGCCAGTCAAAAGAATCCAGACAACTGATTTCCAGGTGTTCGCCCGGTTGATCTGTATAGTTGAGTTTTTGCTTCAGGATGGATTTAACTTTGCCAAACGCCAGAGACACTGGAAGGATAAATTCAGTTGACGGTGTATGCATAATTCTAAAATACAGTTTTACATCCGTACTGCTACGGATCGCATGTTTATTTGCTGCTTATTTATTGTTCTAGCTGTTCGCGATGTACCGGATGCGCAACAGACAGGCGAGCGTGTTAACCTGCCTGATACCAGAACTTTGTCACAAACGGAAAAAAAAATAAAATATTACAGAAATTTATAATGCTTTATAGAGAACGTCACTAATAGAAGGAAATGCTTATAGAATGGAGAACGTGAACAATTTTTGACGGCCGCTAACACTGGCACATTCGATTAACAGGATTAATTAATAGAGTTCGTCTATCAAAATGGGCTTTTCAATGGCGTATCCCTGCGCATAATCTACCCCCAGCTCCCTGATTTTAAAAAGCGTCGCCTCATCTTCTACACACTCAGCAACAATCTTCTTACCCATAAAATGACCAATTTCGGAAATAGATTTCACCACTGCCATGTCATTATTGTTCTCCAGTATGTCTCTAACAAATGCACCATCGATTTTCAGATAATCAATGGGCAAGTTTTTCAAATAGGCATAGGAGGACATACCACTACCAAAATCATCCAGAGAAAACTTACAACCTGTTTCTTTTACACACTCAATAAACTCGGCCGCGTCAGAAAGATTAGCTATTCCTGCAGTCTCCGTTATTTCAAAACAAATTTTTTCTGCCGGAACACCAGTCATACGAATCTGATCATCGATAAAGTCAATAAGTGTTAAATCCTGCAATGAACGACCGGATAAATTAATAGAAAAACCTTCCAGGTCGTTTAGTATCGTGGGATGATCTGCCATCCAGTTCAGGGAATGTTCGATAACCCAACGATCAATTTCTGCAGCCCGATTGTACCATTCACCCGCTTCGATAAATTCCTGGACTGAAATTTCTTTGCCCTCTTCATCCCGCAACGTTAAGAGAATTTCATAGTGATTTTTTGCATTTTCAATTTGTTGGACAGGCATTATTTTCTGGCAACGTAGCTGTAATAAATCCTGCTCCAGCGCTGAATCAATCTCGGAAATCCATTTAATAAGTTTGTTGCGATGTGACAGCTTGGCATGCCCTGTATGATACAGTTGCATACGTCCACCGCCGATATCTTTAGCAATCCCACAACTGGATTCTGCCGCTTGTAACAAACTGGAAGTATTTTCCCAGCTCCTGGTGACAGGCACCATACCAAGACTAATAGATATTGAAATTGGCTTGTCATTCCATATAAAGCGGTGCTCGGAAGCTGCCTGTATCTTTTGCTCGGCGATATCCAGAGCATCTTCCAGAGAACAGTCATATAAAAGCAGGCCAAATTCATCACTACCCAGGCGAGCAAGCACTGATTTATGCTCAAGCTGACTATTGATAAGCTCCGCTACTTCAACCAGGAGTTTGTCGCCGCCTTCATAACCGCAGGTATTATTGAGCACCTGAAACTGGTCTATATCGATAAAAAACAGCGCGTGTTTGGCATCGGTGCATCTCGAGTGAGTCAACGCCTTGCCCAGTTCTTTTTCAAACTCCCGTCGGTTAATCAGTCCAGTCAGCTGATCGTGGATTGTCTGGTGGTACAACTTTTGATGGAGTTGTTCCAGCATGTTGTATTGCGCCCTGTCCATAGCGGGCTCGTCGGCATTATCCAGGACGATCGCCGTACCATCATGCATTTCCGAAACCAGGTCATACAATTTGACAATTCGTTCCCGCTTACCCATCACGTTAACAAAGATATAACGTTCCGTATTGGCTGCAATCCATGCCAGTCGTAAACGACGCGGCTTTTCCGCGTGCACATCAAACACCATCCATGCACCCTCTTTCAAACGCCGTGCTTTCTTTTCCCATTCACGCCAGTCTTCATCGGGAGCATCAACATGCTCAGGTTCTTCCCGCGGAGCAGCCGCTCCAGCATCAAGTAATGCCTGTTCTTCACGCTTACTGGTTTCAATAACCTGCTGGATGTTGTCTTCATAGTTCCTGTTCTGCACATTAAGCAACAGGTCCAGTTGTTTTTCTGCGCGGGAAAATACTTCA
The DNA here is from genome assembly GCF_975902315.1 of Kaarinaea lacus. Taxonomy (NCBI): domain Bacteria; kingdom Bacillati; phylum Cyanobacteriota; class Cyanophyceae; order Nostocales; family Nodulariaceae; genus Kaarinaea; species Kaarinaea lacus. The sequence continues at coordinate 10,232 of NZ_CDLKIE010000119.1, forward strand.
GCGGATTCATCAAACTCGGTATTGATAAGATTGACCAACCAGTCGAGCGCTCGCTTTACGAGTACTTGCTGTGCCGCATCACCATCCTGGGCAAGAATTTCCAGATCAGCGATTTTGTTAACAACCTGGCGTACATAGTGTTCCCGATCCAGAAATATGGAATCGTCAAGCATCGCAATTTTTAATACTGGCAATTCCAGACGCTTAATCCACATTCGCACCTTGTCCGCGAGCTGCATATCTGCCATCAGGGAATGAAACACATGCCCAGCCACATCAATGATCTGACTTTCACGAGCGCCAATGTTTTTCGTTTCTCCTGATTGATCGTTCGCGGCAAGCATTTCAACTACCCTGGCTTTAAATTCATCCGGGCTTTCGTCAAGTGATATTGGCTGATCAACAGAGGGCTGCAACTTTGACAACGCTTTCAAAACATCGTCGGGGCTGTAAGGCACCAGAGAATTTTGACTTACAGAGGTATTATCCTGCCCGGAAGGCAATAGTGTCGCGGGGCCAGGTGACATGCCAGAATTGTCAGTCGCACCAACCTGACTACTCAATTGCTGCTGCAGGTTTTTGAGATCTCCCACCAGCTGATACAGGTCCTGTACCGAACCCAGTTCTTTCGCCAGGCGCAGGCTATCTTCATCCAGGGCATCAGCAGACTGGGCAGAGGATTTCTTCAATAACGCATTTTGATTTTCTTCTAATTTTGCATCTTCAACAGGACTGCCGGGCACCCTATCGTCCTGTTGCAATGGTGCATTATCCTGCGTGGATTGAACCTTGCTCTCTGGTTTTTCCGACGCCTGATTTGCCACATTAACACTATATTGAATTGTTGGCAGAATATTATTATCGATGAGCTTTTGATTAAGCTCGTCATACAAACCGCCCAGCTCTTTCATTAACACGTTTTCAAAAAACTTGTAGCACAACACATTGGTAACATGACCCAACTGAAGTTTCTTGATAGTTTCCTGGAAAGTGTGGGAAATCAGATACGGCCCATATAGATTATTTTCCTTGTGGATATCGGCCGCCCATATAACACTGAGACGTTTATCAAGATCAAGTAATTGCCGGCGGTAATGGGTATCTATATTGTCAACGGCCACTGTATCAGCCAGCCATTCATCAAATACATCCTCTTCCATTAATGAAAGTGTTATTTCACCATCTGATGGAGTATCTATGGCAGGACTGGCGTGCAGGTCTTTTTCCGGAGTGTAATTGTTAAGTGACTCGCTAACCGCGTCTTCAAAACTGTTTCTCAGTTTATCCTGGTTAATACTCAGTTTGTCCCGGGCATCAAAATAGGCATTTTGTTTTTTCGCATCACGCTCTTCTTTCGCGGAATTAAATAAATGTTCATTGATATCATTTAAAAACAGGTTCAATAGCCTGAGCAAATGACCCTTGAAGATATTATTGCAGCGCTCAATGAGGTCCTGGTCCTTTTCACCAGGTGTTTGCTGTGGAACCGGCTGCGCTACTTCTGTCGCCGTCTTATTATCACTGCGTTGACGATGCGTTTCTCTATATTCTTCAGTTAGCTTCTGCAGGAACAGCAATACTTCAAGATCCGGATTTATGAAGCTAAGCCCGGCGCTATTTTTTACTGGGTGCACAATACGACATTGTATAATCAATGGTTTGTTGTTCTCAGTTCCCGGTACCAGACACTGTATCCTGGCTATGTCATTTGGTTTTGGTGTGTAGTGGCATTCAGCACCGGCTTGCGTTCCTCGCTGTTCATCTAGCGTGACGTAAAAACCTCCCACACAGAAGTTTCTAATTGTGCAGTGGCAACCAGAACTGGATCCTTCCGGCTGAATAAAGGCCTTAAGCAAAATCGGATAGCGTTTGAATGCGCGTTTTTCGAGATGCTGGTTGTCTGTATGCTGTTGAATATGCTGAGGATTTGCCATAACGCTCTTAATAAACCAATAATTTGTAAGGTGTGGAATACCCTTCATTTTTATCGGCAAACTACAGAAAATGTTCAGTCGATATCGGCTGATTCGCTTGAAATTAGTCAGCAGAACAGGGCGAATTTGAAAAATAATGCAGCAACGGGAATAATTGATTTCCACTAACGGCTAGCCTCAGAAATGCGCGAGTTCTCATTTCCCCACATTCATCTATAGTGAAGAAAGTTGCTCGCTGTGAAAAAGTCATCTATAAAATAGAGCTTTTTACCTTTAATACAATCAGTTACAAGATTCACTATTTCATTTTCCAGCATTTCTTATCCTGTCGCCCTACCCCTATATATGTTTTTTTTAATTGAACATACAGTTCATTTCTGATTTACTGAATACACTAGTTAGCTCTTTAAAGAGCGGGACGTGGGGTCAAGCTAGTTAATTTGCTGGTTGTGGTTGGAGTCCGTATGGCTGTAGTAGACAAGTTCGCGCGCGCGTCGCAATTTTTTCGTTCCCTGACACTATTTAATTTTGCTCACCAATATCCAAAAATCTACCTGGTAACCGTTACGGCCACTGCGCTGTTCGGATACCTGTACTTATTAATGTTTCCGGTCGGTGCAGTAGTTGGTATCTATCAAGTTTATCTAACTGTCACAACACCTGTTGCAGATCAAAGCTTGCTGGCTGTATTGAGCTGGACATCGGTCAGTTTATTATGCGCCGGCATCACCCATGGGATTGCGACCGTTCGCTTCAAAAACCCGGAAGGCATTTCTTTGCAACCGGAAAAAGCACAGCTAATTTTTAACAAGCTCAATGAAATAAATGAAGAATATAAATGGCCAAAATTCCAGAAAGTAATCTTGACCCGGCGTTTTGAACTAAACATTATTAAGACTCCAATATTGGGAATGCCGTTCTGGTCGAGTAACACCCTGGTGATAGGCTATCCCTTTATGCAAACACTCTCGCCGGAATACTTCGATTGTGCGCTTACTCGAAAAATATTGCAGTACTCAAAACGAAGAAATCTGTTTTATAACTGGCTGAGCTTCTTACGTGCTACCTGGTTACTCTATCCAGAAGCCTTCAAACGACGTAACCTGGTTGGCGACCAGCTTGGTTATTGGTTCTTTCGCATTTATGGGAATTTCTATCGTTACCTGGCGATTTATGTTACGCAAAAAGACGAATTATGTGCTGACAGCCTTGCCTTGAATAATCTAAACGATCGGGATGTTTTCAAAACAGCAGAAACCATTCGCCTGGTACAGTTTTTTCTTAACCAGCATTACTGGCCGAAACTTGGGGAGCTACTCTCGCGAAATACCGTGACACCAGAGCAAATCAAACCTTATGAATACCTGCCTAAGTCTAACTTCCAGATGTTGAACAGTTCACAGGTCAATCATTGGTTGAAAATCCTTTCTATGGAGACCAGTTGTACAGGGAGTCACGAAGCGCCGTTTGCCAAACGGATGGATGTAATGGGTTATGGAAAAATGTATGCCCCCAGTGCATTTGAGACCACTGCAGCTCAGTATTATTTCGGGCCGGTTAATCCTCAACTTGTCAAGAGTATGAATAACCTGTGGACATCGCATATTAAGAAAGAACTGCAACAAATGCGTCAAAACAAAAAGCACAGGAGAATGGCAACTGCCAGCCAGCGGTTGAGCGTAGCTTTTTAAGATATCCAGATTAGATCGCGCTCCAATTTCGTCTGCATATGTCGTATATAGAATTTGCTTATGCCGTAGTGCTGTTCAAAACAAGTTGCCGTGTTGGTAATTTTCACATTTATCACCTGTGAAAATTATCTCGTTTACATATCAATTTCATAAAGATCGTCTAAAATCACTAGATCCCGCACCGATAAAGTCATAATTCGACGCTAACCGCATCGAACTCTATTTGAAAGGAATGCGGTAACACGTAGTTTATTCGTTAACGCCTGGTGGCCATGAAATGGTGGCGCCAGATAATATAAGTTAGACTTCCCCCTTTTCATATACGCATTGAGGATCCCATGAGTCAATCTAAAGTATTTGGTGGCGTAATTGTAGTTGTCGTATTAGCGTTAGTTGGATATGTCGGTTATTTCAAAATCGACTGGAATAAGTCAGCTTCCTCGGAAACCCCACAGGCTGACGCCGGACAATCCCGCGAAATTCTTACCTATGTCCCTGCTGATACCCTGTTCTTTATTGGCGGTTTGGAACCCGTACCATTCCAGCACGCTGTCGATATGATGGCACCGGGAAGCGGCTGGCTGAAACACGCAAACTGGTCACAACAATTAACCGATGAAGAAAAAGCGAAAATGCCGCCAGCGGGATTGATGATCACCAGCCTGATTAGCGAGTATATGCTCATCATGCAGGACCCAGCCACTGCTGCGAGTAAACTGGGCATAGGCGACAAATTTGATACCGTAGCTTATACCGTCGGATTTATCCCGGTAATGCGCATCAAACTGGCGGATTCGGCTATTTTTAATGCATTGATCGACCAGGCAGAAACCAGGATAGGCATCAAATCTAACAAACAAACTATGGGTGACATCTCGCTGCGGTCCTATAGCTTTGACAAACCTGGCGCCGAGAAACCTTCTGATGCAAATCTAGTTATCGGCACTGACCAGCAATACGCGGTGATTTCTATTTCTTCCAGAATCGAAGGTGACAAGGCACACAATGTCATTGTGGGGTCAGATAAACCGAGCCAGTCACTGGCCAATCTCACCGTACTTCAGGATATAAAAAACAAGTATAACTTTCACCCTGCGTATGTCAGCTACATTAACCACAAAGAAATCATGAAGGGTTTGACTGGTGAAGGTAACAACGAATTCGGCCGAATGCTGGATGCCGCTATTGCGATGGCAGAAGAAGCCAGGGCTGAAGCAGCAGCAAACCAGGCGAACCAGGAAGGACTACCGGCTAATCCGGAACAACAATCTCCCAGTCAGACAGCAAAAAATGAAAATCCATTAGATGCTATTCGTACTGAAGCCTGCCGCAAAGAACTCATGATAATGGTGGAATCCTGGCCGCAAACTGTTATGGGTTACACCAAAATGGATCTGGATAGCAAACCAAAAGTCATGGAAGCACGCATGTTGGTGGAAAGCACCGATGCAGCATTCATGCAGGAAATGCAAAAGATTCGTGGCTTTATACCCGCAAGTTTACAGGATGTTAGTCAAAATCCCATATTCGCGTTTGGCCTTGGATTGAATATTGATGCAGTCTCGCCGTTTATCGTCAAAACCATTCAGGATTTCACGTCTAAAGAGTATCAATGCGAATTTCTTGCCGAGGCCAAAATGGGTTTACTACAGTCTAATCCCGCCATGGCGCTGGGAATGATGTCTGGCATGGTGGCTGGTTTGCAGGGAATCTCTGCAACCATTCTGGATATTGATGGCAACTTTGATTTCAGCCAACAAGGCACACCACCCGACATTAAAAGTATCGACGCAATTATTACGATCTCTTCGGCGAATCCTCAACAGTTATTAATGATGGCGGCAAATATGCAACCCGGCATGCCGCCGTTACAATTACCACCCGACGGCACACCTGTTGATTTTCCGGCACCAATTCCCATGGCTAACGGTGAACCTGTTAAACTGGCGCTAAAAGGAAACCATATCGTTGCTTATGTAGGAACAAAGTCTGCGCAGCTTGCAGATAGCCTGGCAAAAACCAGGTTACAGGCAAATGGCCTGTTTGCCTTTAATCTGGACTTCGGTAAATATATGAAGATGATTGCCAACATGGCAGAGAATGCGCCACCGGCTGATGGCACCAAACCAACTGCCATGACGCATCAGGAAAAAGAAATGATCAAGGCAATGAGCAGTATGAACATGCAAATTGTAGAATCGTTTGACATCGATCCTAATGGTGTTGCGTTTGATGTAAAAATGATGATGGAATAAAAACAGCTATTAACTAAAAACTCGGATGACAGAACAAACTGGCCAATAGTCACTATTGGCCAGTTTTTTTATGATACCTGCCTGTATTTCGGCTTGTGATACCCAGGAAATTTCTCATAGCAACAGTTTATATAGCGTCGATTACATTAATGTGTAACTATCGTTACGGTCATGTGACAAAATGAGTTGCGCAGATAACTGCAAGGTGGGACAAAAACTATTTGCAAAAAGACTCCGTACTTAAACAAACCAGCTTCATATCGCTGGTGTTTCATCTTCTGATTGTGAATTTTCAGGCAAAGTAAAATAAAATGTAGCACCTTTTTGATCCTTGGCGTTTACCCATACCTTGCCACCATGTCGATTGACGACTCGCTGTACGCTTGCCAGGCCAATACCCGTACCATCAAACTCTTCGCGCGTATGTAGCCGTTGAAAGATACCAAATATTTTATCCGCATATTTAATATCAAAACCGACACCATTATCTTTAACAAAGTATGCTGGTTCTTCTTTATTATTAATGACACCAATTTGTATTTTTGGGTTATCGCATTCCCTGGTGAATTTCCAGGAATTGCTGAGCAAGTTGTGTAAAACGATCCTTAATAAGCGAAGATCACCTTTGGCATGCATATTTTGCTGAATGTCGATATTCACTTTTCGATCCGGCTCGGAAGACTGCAAACCATGCAAACATTCTTCCGCCAAAGCACTTAAATTAATATCGTTGTATTCGATATTGATACGAGTAATACGCGATAGTTCCAGTATGTCGTCAATCAACTCCGCCATAAATTTACCGGCATTAATGATTCGGTGCAGGGAGTCTTGTTCCTGTTCATTTAATTTTTTATCCGCATCTTCCAGCAATATCTGGCTGAAAGCGGTAATCGTTCGTAGCGGCCCGCGCAAGTCATGCGCAATGGAATAACTGTAAGATTCAAGCTCCCGATTTGAGTCTTCCAGTTCTCTGGCACGTTGATCCAGTAGAAATGAATTTCTCAACGCTCGCCAGTATTCACCGTTTAATCGTCGGGCTACGAGTATAAGAAAAATACCATACAGGCCAAACATCAACATAATTGCCAGAGAATGCTGTGTATTTAGATAGGCCGTCATTACAATCGATGGGCATAGAAGCAGCAACAGAAAACTGGTAACAAGAAACTGATAGATAGATATCGTAATAACGGCTACTGCAGCAATTCCCGCAATGACCAACAATATCAGCATCGCTGTCCATTCCAGCTGATAATGAGTCACCGAAAACATGCATAGCAGACCCCAGGATGCAGCCAGCATGATACTGGCAATAACAAAAACCAGGCGCCATTTACCCGGATTTGCTGGGTACCACTTATCGAATCGCATGACAAGTAAAGTACGAGTCAACGCAGATACTGCGATTACCGTACCGAGTAAAATTATTTCAAGGAAATGGTCAGCTACAATAGAAGTGAACGTCAGTATTATGCTGAACACCAACATGTACAGCAATGGCGCCCAGCGGGTGCGCTGAGCAAGATCTTTATCAGCGTGCGACAACAACTCTTTATTCATTTATGCTAATTCAGTATTCCTGTTAATATTCGTAAAACCATCATTCGAAGACAGGCAACGTAGTATTTAGTTTTCCCAACGTGATTCGACAAATCATAATGCTATAGAAAATAGTTACAGTAACCGCTCTACTACACTAATCATCTTGCGGCCTTGCGGCTCAACTTTACTATTAAAACTCTTCACCAGTTTGCCATTGCGATTCAGCATATACTTGTTGAAATTCCATTGAGGATACTCGCCAGAGATCCTGGCCAAAGTTTTGTATACTGGACCTGCGCTATGGCGTGCAACGTAGGTTTTCTCAAATGTGGGAAAATCAACGCCATAAGTTAGCCGGCAAAAATCCTGAATTTGCTTTTCACTACCGGGTTCCTGTCGACCAAAATCGTTAGACGGAAATCCCAATACTATAAATCCCTTATCCCTGTATTTTCGGTATAGCGCTTCCAGACCCTCATACTGGTAGGCATACCCACATTTACTGGCGGTGTTGACAACAATCATCATATTACCAATATATTTTTTGCTGAGATTCACTGTATCGTTACCTGCCAGGGTACGTATACTGTAATTCCGAGTTTCCGGGCAAGCTTGCTGGGAAACAGCAAATGAATCCGACATACCCAGGACTGACAGCGCAAAAGTCAATTATATCATATAGTTAAGTGCCCGGCGATCATGTCTCATCTGCCATTACTCATAGTAGGCCTCATTAGTACTCCATAAAATAGTTACGTCTTCACGTTACCAGTTTAGCGGGCTCATTGTCTGATACAACTATATTACACACTAAACGCTTCTCGATATATTGTGTTAGTAATTTCACTGGATTCGTCATATTATTTTGTCACACATTTTGATGTTTCTGTTTTGTTTCACTCAATTGCTTAATTCCATCGCCCACACTAAAATCAATTAATAAGCTACGCTTGTTAACATATACAAAATTATTTAACTGTACTAAAACCAGAATTATGTCTGAAAATATTAACGTACTGGTTGTTGACGACGATCCGGATATTCGCGAGTTGTTAAATGATTATTTAAGCGAACACGGCTATGACGTCACCCAGGCCGAAGATGGACCAACAACGCGTCAACAACTGGAAAAGCAGCTACCGAATGTTGTATTACTTGACATTGGACTGCCTGGTGAAGATGGGCTGAGCATCGCTCGTTATTTGCGAGAGCACCATGATATTGGCATTATTATCGTATCAGGCGCCGGCGAAACTGTTGATAGAATTGTAGGGCTTGAAATCGGCGCTGATGACTATGTGTCTAAACCTTTTGATCCGCGGGAGTTACGCGCTCGCCTGAAAAATGTGGCACGGCGTTACCAACGCCCTGTCGCGTCAGATTCAACTTCAAACAGTCAGTCGAATCATGCAAGAACTCAGATAGCTTTTGGACCGTGCACGCTGGATTTAACAAGCTATCAATTGCTTGGAAACGAGAATCAGGAAATCCCCATAACCAACATGGAGTTTGACCTCCTTAAAGTGTTTGCGGAACGACCCAATCGTCCATTAACTCGAGATCAGTTACTCAACCTGACCCAGAACCGAGACTGGGATCCTTATGATCGCAGTATCGACATACGCATCACCCGGCTGCGAAAAAAAATTGAACCAGATCCGGAAAAACCTCAGGTAATCAAAACGGTACGAGGAATTGGCTATATGTTTATGGGCGAGTCCAAATAACACCGAATCAAATTCAGCAATTGTTTCAGTCCTGTTTCAATTGTTTGCATTGTTTAGAACGCCAATTAACCCTCTGGCTAGCTGGTACAATTTATAAGTAAAGCAAAAAGCTAATATCATACCAGAACATGGACATGCAGACTCAAGCAAACCGCACAGGCAACGCCACTGACCGTGTAGCACGCGCGCTTAAAATAGCCGCAGACACAGTAGCCAATGATAGTGGCAAGAATATTTTTCGCGAGTTGGTCATTAATATCACGCAGGCGCTGGATGTCGCCTACGCCTATATTGGTAAAGTCAGGCCAGGTGAAGCTGATGTAGTAGACATCATTGCCGGTTACTTTGGAGATGGCATCGTTGAGAACAGCCATTTTAATCTGGAAGGCACACCCTGCAAGAACGTCGTTAACCAGGTCTATCGATATTACCCTGAAAATGTTGCAGCTTTGTTCGGTGACGACAGCATGGCTGCTGATCTAAACGTGGAAAGTTATGCGGCAATACCTCTGTATGACTCAAATGGCAAAGGCATGGGCATTATGTCCATTATGGACACAAAACCTTTGACTGAACCAGAACTCGTCAAATCGTTGCTACAGATTTTTTCCGTACGAGCGGCGGTTGAACTGGAAAAACTCAGTGCTACTAAAATCAGCGAGGCAACACAGGAACAGTATAAAACCATTTTTAACAAATCACTGGATGGACTGATTTTGTTTAGCCTGGATGGCCGTATTGTTGACATGAATCCCGCCTGGCTTGATATGCATGGTTACACGCGAGATGAAGCCCTGCATTTACGTCCACTAGATTTTGTTCCGCGTGAAAGCCATGAAGTCTATAAACAATTTATATCCACGGTGGGGAAGAACCAGCCATTTCACACTGTCGCAAATGGTTTGCGCAAGGATGGCAGCCGCTACCTGGCCGATGTGCGTGGTGTACAAATGGACTATCAAGGCAGCCCACATATGCTGGCAATACTTCGCGACGTTACTGAACAGGTGGAACATGAAAACGCGTTACGTAAAAGCGAGGATCGTTTAAGGTCCACAATCAATGCCGCAATGGACTGCATTATTGGCATTGACCCTGATGGCAATGTTCTCGAGTTTAACCCGGCAGCAGAAGAGACCTTTGGATTTGCAAAGTCAGAAATTGTCGGCAAACCAATGGCTGATCTTATTATTCCGGATCATTACCGAGAACAACATAGTATTGCGATGAACAGTCGCAAACAGGCCGTCGAAACAAAAAATCTTGCCAAACGCATGGAAGTAACTGCAATGCGCGCGGACGGTTCGGAGTTTCCCGTGGAACTGTCCATTGATGTTGCTCAAGGCGCAGAAGGCAAAATGTTTATTGGCTATTTGCGGGACATCACTGAACGCAAGCAGGCCGAAGAGCAACGTTTACGACTTGAAGCGCAATTGCGACAATCTCAGAAAATGGAAGCCATTGGGCATTTATCCGGTGGTATTGCTCATGATTTTAATAACATTCTGACAGGCGTTATGGGATACATCGTATTAGCCCTGGAAAAATCTGAGCAATATGGCGACGAAAAAATAGCAAAATATTTAACCCGCTCACTGCGTTCGGGGCAAAAGGCCCGCGACCTGATTCAGCAAATGCTAACCTTCAGCAGAGGTCAACGTGGTGAACCCAAACCACTGGTTTTAACACCTATAGTCAAAGAATCCATAAAACTGCTGGAGTCCACCCTGCCCTCTACTATAGAAATCAAAACCGATTGCGATTATCAACTGCCGCAAGTTAATGTGGATCCTGTTCATATCGAACAAATAATTATGAATTTATGCATCAATGCCAGAGATGCAATGCAAAGCAGTGGCAAATTGACTATTTCAGCAAAACAGCAGCATTGTAGCAATTGCATATGCTCTTCCTGCCAACAGAGTATCGAGGGGGATTTTATAGAACTTGTAGTATCTGACACTGGCGTGGGAATTCAGAAAGATGAGATTAGTCGAATATTCGAACCCTTTTATTCTACCAAGGAAGTAGGAAAAGGCAGTGGCATGGGACTGTCTACGGTACACGGCATCGTGCATGAATATGGCGGTCATATTGGTGTTGAATCGAATCCCGGCCGTGGTACCAGTTTTCATATTTTTATACCTCCCATAAAACATGAAACAGATTCAACTGGCGATGATACGGAAGATAACATGCCCGGCAACAGTACCAGGAAAACGTTACATGGCCGGGTATTACTGGTTGATGATGAATTATCAGTAAGCGAATTTATGGAAGATATGCTGGAAGAATGGGGTATCGATGTATATACCTTTACTAATAGCCTGAAAGCGAAAGAATTCGTTGAAGCGAATCCGGAGGCTTTTGATTTAATCATCCTTGACCAAACCATGCCGGGACTGACGGGTATTGAACTGGCTCGACATGTTGTCGGCGTCAATCCCCACGTACCCATCATTTTGTATACCGGGTATAGTGAAGAGATTGCCAAAAGTGATATTGAAATATTGGGTATACAGGCACTTGTTAAAAAACCGATTGATGTTGAAGATTTCTATCAGCTAACAAAGTCAGTTTTACACAGCGCCAGGTAATACCAGCCAGATTAAAAGCAGGAAACAGGGATCGCATCCTCTATCCCGATACAACTATTTATATGCGGTTATATTAATACTGAAACAGTCAGAAACAATTCATCAACATAATCATCATACCTGGAAATTCAACCGATACATTACCTCCCTATTATTTGTTATCAGGATATGCACAAACGTGCTGTCTTCATACGACGAATAATTCAAGTGGAGGAAATCACAATGTTACAGAAAGTACATCAAACAGATTCCGAGCGCTACGCAAATTGTATCGCTGTATCAAAGCGTATTCGCTGGGAAATCGACAAAGATGTTTTCAAGGGTCGCAGTTTTGATTTTAATAAAAAATTTCTGCCTGACGGCTTATCCAGAATACAGGACCTGGAGTTCATGTCTGACAGCGATAAAAAACTGTTAAGCCAGGTCCAGGGAAGGACGTACGCCAATGTGTTCGGTCTCGTAGAACGATTTATATGTGCAAAAATTATGGAGGTGTCAGGTGATTATATGTTTGGTGACCAGGTTGCGCTGGAAGGATTAGTCCGCTTCAGTGATGAAGAACTGAAACACCAGGAAATGTTTCGCCGTATCGATAGCATGATTGGCCAACACATGCCTGACGGATATCAGTTTCAGCCAGATCCCAACGAAGTCGCTGCTGTTGTCCTGGAAAAGTCAAACTGGGCGATACTTGGTTTAACCTGTCATATTGAGCTTTTTACACAGGCGCATTACAAGCAAAGCATTGAACCGGACGAACTATTGTCTGATTTGTACAAGGACATTTTTTTGTTCCACTGGAAAGAAGAGTCCCAACACGCCATTATGGATGAAATGGAATGGATAAAGGAAGACAAAAAACTGACTGACAGCGAGCGTGATCAGGCAGTACAGGACTTGATCGAGCTTGTTGTTGCTGTTGATGGCATCCTGCAAATACAGTCAAAATCAGACAGCGAATATTTTTTCAAAATCTGCACTGACAACTACGATGACCAGCAACACCAGGAAATTGAAACAAAGCTATTAGAGGCTTACCGCTGGCAGTACATCATCTCCGGCGTTCAGGAACCACGTTTTCTGAAAATACTTGGCGGGATGATTAACCAGAAACAGCAAACCACCATACATCAAGCACTCGCAACATTGATGTAATTAACAGGCACGAGCGACCTGCATGCAGGTCGCTCTACTCACACTTGAAAAATTAGCCACTCTGGAGGTATTAACCATGTTTCCAAAACAGGACCTGGTATGGTGGTACTGGTTGGCAACCATCCCATTCTTGATGGCAGGTATCCTGGGTGAAACTAATGGATTAATCATCGTTGCACTACTCGCCAGTTTACAGATTTGCCATTTTCTTTGGCGCGAAAAAAGTCTGTCCGCATTCCCTGTGCAAGTACGCCTGGGATATCTGGCATGGTTCAGCACAGGACTATTCCCCTATCTGGAGTGGATGCTATGGATCCAGTTGGCGGGAACATCGTTGGCTGTTTTATTTGACTATTGCCCGATGGCAAGGCTTCTTGCACTGGCTCCCTGGAACCGAAATCAACCGCTAAGTGCACGCTTACTGGTGAAAACCATTTTTTCAAGACCAGTAAGAGGCTCAATATTGCAGGCGCCCTGATTAGTTTATCAATTGAAAATCCCTGCTGTTTATAGTCTATTTACCTTTAACTGTGCACTATTGTTGCACCCTGAAAATTAACTATGCACAACAAAGTTTCAAAATTAAATTCAACAAGTAAACAATATTTGTTCGATCTTCCCCTACTATACAAAATAAATCCCATAATATCTGGAGCTTATCGATCTCCGGATTCTAAAAACTGATGTTGGCACCCAGTTTGCTATACAGTAAGTACGACATTTCTTTTTACAAGCTGTATTTAACGGTACTCAAAAAGGAGGTGGTTTTGATAGAGAGAAATTCTGTCTCATGCTAACGAAGTTTCGCACTGCTAAATGGAATGAATGCATTGTCGAAACTTAACACACTCTGAATTGAGCAAAGCACGCTCTAACGTGGTCAGCACAGTTATCCGAAACGCCCCGCGTACAGCTATCCCGTTCCGCCCTTCACTTTGACTGTATCAAGGGCTATCGGATCACTGGGCTACCACAATCCAACGTCGGTCCGTCTTTTGCCAACGCCAGGCAATCCTGAATAATCCTTTTCACAACAGAATGGAGGTCCCATTATGACCGACTTGATTGTAAGATTTTTTGAATTGTTGATTGGTTCAATGCTTATCGTAGCAACGCTAATTACCAGTAGCTATTTTGTTAACGACATTATTTTGTTGCTACCACTACTGGCACTGCCGATCATTTTTTCCGGAATGTTTAACTGGCATCCTGCCGAGAAACTGAGTTCGCTATCAGTAAAGCTAGGCAGCTCGGTTAAACAAATGGTTAGTAAAAAAATGCAAGTATCCTCGATTTAACTCCACCTCGACGATAAATAATAACTATTGAAACACCCTGCCTGGCCCGCCTGAGTGCGGGCCTTTTTCGCAATCTGTTAGAAAATTTGCATCCAGGGAAATGATCTAACTTTCGTGAAAAAACCAGGATTAAACCGCGCCAGGATAAATGGGGCCAAAACCGCTATTTTATTGAAATCACCTGTAATTTCCCGGCTGCCTGACCTGTAATTCAGTACTGGATTCCGGATAATCACCTACAAAGTACCCATTATTCATGTTAAGGTGGCGAACTTGTATTTGCTCTCACTCGCGCCGCTAATTTGGGCATCAAGCGCCATCATTTCTCCCTCATTACGTGTGATTGAAAGTAAGCAGAACTTGAATTGTCACGAAAGAGCTGGAGATAGATAATGAAAATTGAAGCGAATAAAGTAGTCAGCATTGACTACACCTTAAAAGACGATGACGGCAACATTGTCGACACATCCAGCGGTGCAGAACCATTAGTTTACCTGCACGGCGCGAGCAATATTATTCCAGGGCTTGAAACTGAATTAGCCGGCAAAGCAGTGGGTGAAGAACTATCGGTGCGAGTTGCACCAGAGCAGGCATATGGCGTAAGGGATGACTCTAAAAAGCAGGCCGTTCCAAAGACCATGTTTGGAGAAGAAGAGATAAAGGTCGGTGCGCAGTATCATGCTGCCGGTCCTGATGGGCAACATTTAACAGTCACTGTTGTCGATGTTAGCGATGAAGAAGTCACGGTTGACGCCAACCACCCATTAGCGGGTTATCATCTCAACTTCGACGTCAAAGTTGTCGATATCCGGGAAGCCACCCAGGAAGAAATTGACCATGGGCATGTACATGGACCTGGCGGTCATCATCACGGTTAAGCACTAGCATTCAGAATCTATCGTTGCTCAATGGTAGAATCAAATATCGATCCCAGGTGGGGCGAATGGAGTCCGTTACACGATCCCTATGTTCTTGCACATTTCAAGGCGCGCCCCACTGATGTACTAATTACGACAGCACCAAAAGCAGGCACCACCTGGATGCAACAGATTCTGCATCAGCTAAAAACAGGTGGTGACAGCACTTTCTCTACTATCGATCAGGTTGTACCCTGGCTGGAACTTCCTCGAAATGGCAGGACATGGCAGCAAATGCTGGAATATTATGAGCAATTGCCCGATCCACGCCTGTTCAAAACACATTGCACTTACCAACAAACACCTGGCGTAAACACAGCACGCATCATTTTGAGTTCACGAGACCCTCGTGATTGTTGCGTGAGCTTTTACCATCACGTCATGTCAATGACCGATAGCGCTCTGGAAAATGTCCACATGACACGTCCGCAATCATTTGACGAATATTTTGAAGACTGGATGTCGTTCGGCGCCTGGTATCGCAATGTGCAAAGCTGGTGGCCGCATATCGATGATGAAAACGTACTGTGGTTACGTTATGAAGACATGGTGAAAGATCTGAAATCCTGCGCTCAACAAATACTGTCGTTTCTAAGTTGGGAGCTGGATAAACCCAAACTGGAACAGGCGCTTGAGTTTTGTTCCTTCTCCTGGATGAAACAGCATACGGAAAAATTTACCACTCGATCTGCCTCGGGAGAATCATTGTTTAAGCCCGGAGGATTTATCAGAAAAGGTCGGGTTGGTGATCATAAGTCCCTGATGGATCCGGAGCAGGAGCAACGAATTTTGGACAGGGCAAAAGATATTTTGCCCGAGGATTGTTTACGATTTATTGGAATTGATTAAGCGTACCTGTCACATCCCTGATCATATGCACTTGTTAATCAAGCTTGTTTAAAGATTTTTTTAGCGGGGATGTTTTTAATTAATTTTAAGCCTTTCCTGACGCCCTTATTTTCTTTTTCCAGCTTGTCCCTTACCTCTTCTTCCCTGGCCATACGCTCCATTTCCTTCAGCTCTTCCATACGCTTGCGTTGCTCGGCCTGAACTTTCGCACGAATTTCTTCCTTGGCTTTCTCATCAATATCCAGCTTAAAGAAATTGTTGTTTTCACGAATCAGGAAGCGATCTAGCCCATCGAGAAATTGCTCATCAATTTCGTTAATCTGCATAACCCTGGTCCGTCGTCCTAATGATTCGAAATTGATGACTTTTAGGTTTATACACCCTTTCTGCCGGTCTCCTTCAAAGAGCAATTCTGCGGTTATCTCAGCCTGAATCGTAAAGCGGGCACCTGGCTCGCCATTGTTACGAGGATACACCTGATAATTCAAACCATTTTCATTTAGAAAATTCTTGTTTTTGTTAATTGCGCTTGGATCTTCAACCACGAACTCTATATCAGTGGGTCGGGAGCAGGTACAACGAATCGAGATATAGTTGGTATCGGTCATACTGTCGACCTGAACTTTATAATCCCCCTGATGGAATTCCGCTTCCTGGCCTGCCACATTTACACCATATCTGGCAATGGTCTCTGGCTTAACATAGTTCAGATGCTTGGTAAGTTCCGCGTAGTGGGTGTAGATTTCTGTCAGTTTGGGCTGAACCTTCTGACGATAAAACTCTTCAGCCTTTTCCCTGCGTTGGCTTTCCTGGTTTTCTTCAGCTTTTTTAGTTTGACTTTGCTGTTTTAAATCATCTAACAAACCCATCTCAATTCTCCAATTCCCGCTACCAGATGATCAGATTAAGAAGTGTGATCTAATTAACTTTTATATCGACAGAATGGTGAAAAATTTGAGGTTGTTTGGGAATTGTGTCACGCAAAACAGCTAAATTGGATGTGTGCTGTTTAAATCTTTTAATCGTCACAGGCTAATATTACGAAAACTCGCTATTGATATTATGTTCTGGAATACACGGGCTTAAAGCATCCTGAATCCGGGGCGCAATCATTCCGAGGCTTAAACTTCTGATATATCAGGAGAAATGCGCTTTGAGTAATCGGGTGAAAAAAGAGCGCTGCTAGCTAAAATCACAGGCACCCGCGCCGCAACAAGGTCCGCTGGCACAGGGAGGCTCACTATTCTTTAACGCTGACTTACTGACAATATTACCGCCGGTGGGTAAACGCTTAACCGGGCTATTAGCCGGTGTATCACCGCTATCCATGCCAGCCAGCTCACATAATTCACCCCAGGTTTTTACATCCTGGCTCATAGGGTGTTTGACTTCAATAATTTTCGCATTTGCGTCACAGCGATAATCATAAGTTGGCATTTTGGTTACTCCGTTTCTACTGGCTGGGTGGGATCTACAAACATCAGAATACGATTACCATCGACAACAAACAAATTTCTGCGGTCTACGAAAACGTTGTCGGCGGTGGTTAATGTATCCTGTCCCAATATTGGCGTATTGCTGGTGAAATCAGCCTGGCCAATCACTCTGTCCGCATCTGGCTTGTTGCTGGCTGGAATAGTATTCCAGACTAGCACTCTTACGTTTCCGCTATCCGCAACAACCACCTGGTTACCATTGCTTGTTACCGATTTAGGACTGTCCAATCCGCTTTGACTTAATTCGGCAGTCGCCATTGTCATGTCTGTTTGTCCCAATACAACATCTGCCGCCTGCCCATTGCTTGTGGGAAAGCTATTCCAGAGCAACACGCGATGGTTGCCGGTATCTGCCACCAGCAGCCGAACACCATCGGTCCAGATACCTCCGGGATTACTCAAGGTTGACGCTGTTGGTAAATCTGTCACGCCGTCGCCATCGCTATCATTGGGCAGGCAATTATCAAAGTTTTGCTGGCCAATGACGATATCCGCAGCCGCACCATCGGCAGTGGGAATCGCATTCCAGATCAGGACTCGCTGGTTCACATTATCTGCGACAACCAGCTTGTCGCCCGCTACAAATACACTGCCTGGTCCCGACAAAGTACTGGAACTGCAACCAGAAGCTGCCGATGTAAAATCCAGCTGGCCAACCACATAATTGGCGTCCAAATTACCATCAACGGGCAGGGTGTCCCAGATGAGCACCCGGTTATTCCCCGTGTCAGCGACAAAAAACTGGGTGTTAGTGACATACACACCTGACGGACTGCTAAATCGTCTTGCCGTAGTATCAGATACCGCAGAAGTTAAATTGTCCTGCCCAATGACAAAATTAGCGCTGACGTCTGACGCTGTGGGAATATCATTGAAACCCAGTACACGATGGTTGCCGGTATCCGGAATATAGAGTCTGGTGTTCTGCCACTCGATTAAGGTTCCCACCACTCCACTCAAGGTATTCGCGGCAACCGTACTTCCCCGGTTGGGATCATTCGCATTAAATGCGTTTTGCCCAATGACATAGCTGGCGGACATCCCGTTGCTCAATGCGAGCACCGGATAGAACAGAGTAAACCTTAACATGGTACTGTTACCCGTTCCGTCTTCTGCCATGGTAGAGATGGTATTGGCGTTATTACCCAGGGTGACATCCGCGGTGAAATCGGTCCCTGATAAATTAGCATCGAAGATTGTTTCGCTACCGGACTCTTCAATTACCTGGGTGACTTCGACTCGGGCAGTATCGCTACTGACCACGCCCTGGATTGTCACATCTGCACTGCCTGTTATGTTGGAACCCATCTCTGGAAATGTAATCTCAATCAAGGGTGCAGTAATATCCGGATCGTCTTCTTTATCACATGCCGCGAGCGCCAGGCTCAACGCAATCGCTATATAGAGGTGGGGACGTACTGGAATTTTTACTATGTGCAACAACATGTTTAATTAACTACCTGTGTAAATCCGCGGATATATTCTGGAGCAATGAATAACTGCTGAAAATTCAAGGCGTACAGTCTACCCGAAAACCTGTTTATCTCATAGACAGTTTAAGCGGTTTTTGAGAATGGGCATTAAACGATAAAAAACAAAGGATTGGAAATAATTTAACCAATGTCCAATAGACAGGCATAGTACTTCGTAAATTTCAGTATTGGATACCCGGCACGTGTAATTAGTTCATCGTGTTTGCCCGCTATATATCCAGGCAGGCGCTCGACCACCTTGTGTTTTCCCATTAAGCTGTGTCAATTAACATGACGTTATTCATTTAATGTAGCCCCTGGATGAAACAACCAGGCCTCCAAAATCACAGCTTAAGTACATGTTTAGCTAAATGAAAATAAAACCGCTGCATTCCTGGCCCGACACCATAGCCGATGCAAAAGTAATACAGGAACAGTTTCGCGACAAAGTCATCACATTGAATCAGTTGAAACGCGTCAATAATGTCGCGGGAATTGATATCGGCTTCGAAAGCAATGGCAAAATCACCCGGGCTGCGATTGCAGTACTGAGCTTCCCGGATTTAGAAATAGTTGAGCAACAAATTGTACGCGATAAGACCCGCTTACCCTATGTACCCGGCTATCTATCGTTTCGCGAAGTACCGTCCGCACTCATCGCATTTGAGAAATTGAAAATCATTCCCGATCTGTTGTTATGCGATGGGCAGGGCCTGGCCCACCCTCGTCGATTCGGGCTGGCCTGTCACCTGGGTTTATGGACGGGAATACCGAGCATTGGCGTTGCCAAGTCGCGCTTAATTGGAACTCATCAGGATGTCGGAACTGAAAAAGGAGACTGGCAAGCGTTGATGAATGGGAACGACATTATTGGTGCCATATTAAGAACCCGGTCAAATGTATCGCCTGTGTTTGTTTCCATTGGCCACAAGGTGGACCTGGCGACTGCCATTGATTATACCCTGCGATGTACTACCAGGTACCGCCTGCCGGAAACCACCCGTTGGGCGCACAAACTGGCTTCCGGTTAGTTAGTGGAAGCAGGAAGGGTTTTAGCCAATAGCCCACTGGCGACATTTTCTTTGAGCGGTAATGGAATCTTCACCACGTAACCACTCCCGGGAGCGCACTCCATACTTTCCCCTTCTTCGCTTTCTATGTGGTTCACTTCAACACTGTAGTTACCACTGGGTAGAATAACCTCCAGTTGATCACCGGCATCAAAGCGGTTTTTAACGGCAACTTCGGCCATTCCCGTGGTTTGATCATAGCTGAGAATCTCACCCACGAAGCGTTGCTTACCTTTATCAGAATAATTGTTGAGATAATTCTGATACGCCTGATCAGGGTGACGCTGGTAAAAACCATCGGTGTATCCACGGTTGGCAAGATCTTCTAACTGTTTATATAACGAAGGATCAAAAGGTTTGTCGGCCACGGCATCGTCTATAGCCTGGCGATAAATCTGCGCGGTGCGCGCGACGTAGTAGTGGGACTTGGTTCGTCCTTCGATTTTCAAACAGTCGATGCCCATTTTCACCAGCCGGTCCACGTAATGCACGGCACGTAGGTCCTTGGAGTTCATTATATAAGTGCCATGTTCATCCTCCAGAATCGGCATATACTCTCCGGGACGATTTCCCTCTTCGATAAGGTATGTCTGGTCAGCCAGTGGATGGCGTTTCACGCTATTAGTATCAGGAAATGCTTCCGGATTGTTGATGGCACCCATGGCATCAAAATCAATTTTTTCCAGCTTGACCTGTACATCACCCGCATCGTCTTCATTGCCATCATGCACCTTGTATTGCCAACGACAGGCGTTGGTACAGGTCCCCTGGTTAGGGTCTCGATGATTGAAATAGCCGGACAACAGGCAACGGCCTGAATAGGCAATACACAATGCGCCATGGACAAATACTTCCAGCTCAATGTCAGGACATTGCTGGCGGATTTCTTCAATTTCGTCCAGCGACAGCTCCCGGGAAAGAATAACCCGCGTTACACCCAGGGATTGCCAGAATTTCACAGCGGCGTAGTTCACCGTGTTGGCTTGCACGGATAAATGAACAGGCATCTCGGGCCAGTTTTCTCGCACCATGGCAATTAATCCCGGGTCCGCCATGATCAGGGCATCCGGCCCCATCGCAATCACAGGTTTCATATCTGCCAGGTAGGTTTTAACCTTGCTGTTGTGCGGCATGATATTGCTGGCCACAAAAAACTGTTTGCCCTGCTGGTGGGCCTCGTTAATCCCAATCTCCAGGTTCGACATATCAAAACTGTTATTGCGCACTCGCAGGCTGTAACGAGGCTGACCGGCGTATACAGCATCTGCGCCGAAAGCAAACGCATATCGCATATGCTTCAGGGAGCCTGCCGGCGAAAGCAACTCAGGTTTTGATGGTAACGTTTTTGAAGACATCGATTTCTAAGATCCGGGATTTCCAGGTATAGCATTAACTGGCATGGTACTTATCGCAGTGTAACTTATAGCAATGGCACCGCTAGCAATTGATTCACAGGGGCGCTATTTTACCTGAATTTACCGAAATTGCTGGATAAATTTTACTAATTGAGGTTTGACGCGCCTGACGTCATTAAAGTTCACATAATATGTGGAGGTATAAGTCGACAAGATTCCATAAAATCTGTTTGGCTTGCCCAATAACGTACGCCGCATCAAACACTTAATAGTTTTAAATTGGCCCCGGCAGCTTTTCTCAGGCAAACAGGCAGCAGCAGAATCCAGCCATATGCTAACGAAGATACGATCGCAGCTCGGGCAGATCACTAATGACCGATACAAGCTGTTCTGAAAAAATCCGGTTAGCCGTTTCATTAGGATGCCCTTCCCATTGATTGACGTAGAGCTGAATGTTTTTATCCGCGTATTGCTTAATATAATCTGCAGGTATTACATTAATGCCTGACGCCGCCATGTGTTTTTCTGCAATCTGTGTAATCTCATAACTGCGGCAGTCCAGGCATGGGTACTGGTTTAACACCATTCCCAGTAATGTTGTTTTATGTTGAGCCTGAACAAACTCGCTTAGCGAATGCACATCTTGTGAAAAACGTGACTGATAGCTACTAAAGTCTTTCATAATGTCGGCAAAAAAATCGTTTCTTAATCCAAAATTGATTAGCAAGGCATTATACTTTTCAGATAAAAACTGCCCGACGGTGGTTCTTTCAATAAACACGCTTTTCATTGGAAATGGAACCTGGTATTCGAGGCTTGCCTGGTACTGGCCTGTACCTGACGGTAAAAAGTCATTCAGGCACATTCCGTAAATAACCAGATCAGGTTCCAGAAGTGGCAGATATTTTTTCGCAATTTGAAGAATATCTTCTGACTGATAGCCGGATACACCCAAATTCAGCACTTCAATTCGATATGTTTCTGAGAGGGCAGCGTCTATCAAACTGGCATAGGTACTTTTTGCATCGATACCATATCCGTAAGTCAACGAATCACCTAATACGATAACTCTAAATACTTCCTTTTGCTTTGCCGGAAATTCAGATGTCCTTCTGAATCCTTCATATTTATGAACATGTAACACGCCCTGCCAGTGATAGGAGCGCTCACTGCCCTCAACAGTAACAGGATTACGTTTCAACTCTTCCGGCATGACCAGGCCATTGCCACTTAATCCATTTTGACTGGATTGAGTTTGATTTTCAGTCTCGAGATATTTCAACGCACCTTCAAATAATATGAAGGCGCTGGATAGGGACAACAGCAATAAAAACAGGTTTTGTACGACAGATTTGTATTTAGATTGATGATTTTTCATCAACAATCCAAAAATCCCCGCTGCCACCGCTAACACAAAAGTGATGAAAACAAACAGCCCGATACCTGCCAAAGACTCTATTGTTAATATGAATAAATAGGAAACCTCGAACAGGACAACGATGGATATAATTGCAGAAGCCCATAACACTTTAGGTTGGGCCTTTAAATCGATATTCATTGACACATAATCTCTATCCAGGCCTGGCTCTATTTATGAACCAGGTGTACGACCAAAATATTTGAACCTTGTCTATTTACTGCGAAGAATATTTACGACGACCTACTCCTGATCCTGGTATTGCGCGGATGAGTACTCCTCGTTCCACGGCGCCACTTTAAAC
>NZ_CDLKIE010000120.1:0-5398 GCF_975902315.1 Kaarinaea lacus
CAAGCTGAAACTGGCCAATAAAACTATAGCGAACTGTTTTAACACGTGAGGCCTAATATCCATTTTATTATCGATGAAAAGGAGTATACCATCTGGAACAGGAAGAAAAAGACGAGGCAGATCAATAATAAGCTTGAAACTTTACGCCTATGTTTAATGAAATACAGCAAGCTTACGGGGTCATTTTTTCACTTGTAGCATTTTTGAAAGCAGCGTTGCTCAAGTGATAACTTCCGTTTGGATGACGAAAATTGAGGGGACGAGTGTTTATAGTTTCGCTGACATCAATTCCTTAATCTAACAAACTGGATAGTTGTTCTTTAAATTCATCAATCGTTGGCACTGCTTGATCAAATACCTGATCTATTTTACCAAACTCCAACATACGTACACCGGGTATATCAAATTTGATAAAGATGTTAGGTTTTTGTTGTTTCATTTTTTCCTGCAGCGCCGCTCCCTGCATCACGGTAAATGTTCCCAACACCGATTCAAGCGGCCCAGGTATAGACTGCTCACCCGGCGAGTGAGACTTGCTGACATCAACTGCAATGGTTATGTCTACCTCATCCTGTACCCGGTCATAAGGCACAAGATTCACCACACCCCCGTCCACCAGCACCCGGTCTTGATAAGACACTGGCGCAAACACACCTGGAACTGCCATACTAGCCTGTAACGCAGGTTGTAATTCACCGCTTTCAAAAACCACTTCTTCGGCCGACCAGTAATCCGCGGCAATCACACGAAGCGGAATATTTAATTCTTCAAATGTTCGCTTCTCGATTCCAAGCAATAAAGTTTCAATAAAACCGGTAGCATCAATAAGCCCCTGCGAACCACCAGGAGCCAATGCACGAAACCACTGTAGCAATTCCTGTTTTTTTGCCAGCACATCACTCAAGCTGTCTTTACTGGAAATAAAGTGCTGCCTGACACGTTCTTTTATTTCACCAGGGGAGATACCCGACGAATACATTGCTCCAATAATTGCCCCCATACTGGTTCCCGCAACAATGTCAGGTTTCACTCCCAGATCTTCCATTGCCTCCAGAACTAATATATGGGCCAGGCCTCGAACCCCACCACCACCTAGCGCTATACCTATTCGCATGCGACTATCCCATGTTTTGTAACTAGCATCGCTTAAGCAAGCTGTAAGCGAATGAACATAACAATCTGAGTAAAGCTCATTAAAACTTAAAACAACCACCCGAACTCAAAGCGATAACTGGTAAAGTCAGGTGTACCACTTGCACTGCTTATATCAATCCACTGCTTGCCAATACTGCCGCGAAAGAAAAACGCTCTACCGGCATCATAGCGCAAACCAAGGCTGGTCCCGTAAGAAAATTCTGTCGATCCATAAGTTGGTTGATAAGGCCCGCAAATCCAGCCCCACCAGGGGTCCCACCAACATACGCTACCTGGCGGCCCTGCGGGTATATTGGTATCTATCCATGTCCAGCCAATATTGCCCGTAATATAGGGTGTCAGTTGCTTGTCCATAAAATGGTATATCAAATTAAATCGCGTACTGCTGGTATCCATTCTCCCACCAAAGGTGTCTTTGCTACCATTATCCAGCACACGAGTACCTGTGTAACTCATGGAATTCCAGCCTAAATCAAAATCCAGGGCCAGCTTTTCATTAAAGTTGTAGCCAAAGCCAAACGCCCAGCCCATGTCGCCAACAATATCTGCTTTTGAGCCCCCACCAAAGTCAATAGAAGACGAATTCACATAGTTACCACCAAGGTAGAACTGCCATCGTTCACCACGATCACTGAGTGACCCTGCACCTGCGGCAAAGCTTGCTTTAAGAACGGATAAAAGTATCAGAGTGGTAAAAGTTATTGTGCAAATTTTTTTAGTGTTGTACCGCATAGCGCCCTCCGATGTACAAACCAGCTAAAACAAAAACGAGATCGCCTCTGCCTGCGTTGTAGTCCTCGCGATGATAGCCCTGAGTGTCATCGCGATAGCTCACGCACGCAAAATTTGCGATGACAACTCATTAAATGATTACTGTGGCTTTATCACATAATCCCCTTGATACCAGTAATCTAAAATGGATGCCAGTCGCTGTTAAACAATATTGCACCTTTTTTCGTGCAAATCATCAGCATCAGGGAATAGTAGTACTGAACCACCTCCCCCGTGAAACATCAAGCGCTTATGAATCGTTTCCATTTAGCCGTTCAAGTGAAGCTTTGGATAATATCAATACAGAATGTGAATTATTTGTGAATATTTTAACCGATTGACAAAGTTGTACTTGATCCAGAGTAAGCCTCATCTATAATAAAGTTCCCGTCGTAAAGCACTATGGATCAATTGCTTAACATCACCAAGCCAGGGAAGAACACAGAACAGATAACTACTAATTGCAATGCAAAGCACTTTGTAAGTGATTTGTTTTTGACCATTGTGGCCTTATCAGCTTAGACATACCGGCCGCACTCTAACCACAACGAGGAGACAAGAAACTATGAACAGGCAGTTGTTAAAAATCGTTTTACTCGCAGGCATTTTTGCTTTTGTAGGATGTGATAAGGGAGAAAAAGCAGCAGCGCCTGAAAAAGCTCCTATGGAAGAGAAAGCAGCTCCGGCAGAAACAGCAGCAGCGGCTCCTGAAGAAAAACCATCTGTTAGTGAAGAAGTTCTGATTACGATGGAAGCTACAGTTACCGCCATCAATCAGGAAACACGTGAAGTCACTTTGAAAAATGCAGAAGGCGAAGAAGTAACGATTGTCGCTGATGAAGAAGTACGAAACCTTGCCCAGGTGGAAGTAGGCGATGTCCTCACCATTGAATACCTGGAAGGCGTCATGATCGAGGTAGTTGATCCCGCAACAGAGCTTGGGGCAATGGAAAGTGGCGCTGCTGCCAGAGCTGAGCCAGGCGAAAAACCAGCGGGCGCTATGGTCACTGAAACCAGCATTGTGGTAGAGATAGTAGGCATTGACCTGGAAGCTGAAACTGCGACACTTAAAAATGCGGAAGGTGAAACCAAAACAGTAGTTGCACGCAATCCTGATAACCTGAAAAAAGTTAAGGTTGGCGACAGGGTGATGATCACCTACACAGAAGCTGTTGCTATGACAGTCACTGAAAAGCCAGCGATGTAAATAGCGTACCTGGTAAACTATTTTACCAACAGGGTATGTAAGCAAAAAAGGGCCTGGTGATGCATTTCGCCAGCCCTTTTTTTATTTTGCACTTAGTGCTCTTTTTCGTTCTCCAGGGCTTTTTCCGAAATCTCTTTATACAGATCCAGCATGCGCGATACCAGTGTTTGGTACTCTGGATGTCGCTCGAGGAGAGGTTTAGTTTTAGTAATATCGCCAGTAATTTCTTTCATGAAAGTAATATCAAAATCATCAAGCGGCTCACCCCGATCAACCTTATCTTTCAACTTTAGGGCTCTGGGTAATCTTTGCTTTTCCAGCCTTTCCAATAGCACCGCTATAACACCAGCATCTTCTGATGATCCACTCATAGTCCCCTCCTACTTCCTTAGTCGATTAAAGGGCAATGAAGTTACGTGCTCTATTTGTCTTTTGGAGGAAAGTGTTTAAACAGTTTATTTATTGCTCTTCTGGCAGTTCTATCCCTCAGCTCTGGATCCGTATGCTTAAGCTCCGCCCTTGCGAGCCCTTGCCATACCAGCTCGTTGGTTTTTGCATCAACGATATCCACCAGCAAACTCCCTTCCTCGTACTGGTATGCCTCAAATCCGTAGCCATACGAACCTCGCCAGCCATAACCATAACCCCAATTCACGACATCAACAGCATCTTTAGATTGAACGTGTGTCGCAACTTTAAAATCAGGATCATCGGATTGCTTAAAACCAGACTTCGCCAGCCTGTCATCAATCATCGGTCTGAGCCTTTTCATAATCAGCTCAACTTCAGGACTTTCATCAGGAATTGAAATCCAGGCGTAGGTCTTCAGGGTGGAAAAATCGAATGTTGGATCGTATTCATGCCCGATGGACATTGAACCACACCCAGAGATTGTAAGCAGTAGTGACACGTAAAATAACACAGCACTGGCTGTTGCCCCTGTATTTTTCATAGCAATCTTCCTTTTTATATAATGATTGCGCAAATGTGGCTCAAACAGAAAGAGTTTCCTCACGCAATATTACACCACATAAGGCCTTTGATTCACCCCAATCATAAAAAATTAACGGTTGAAATCACTTCAACATCAGCAATTAGTTTGACGGCAAGTTGCGTGGGATTAAACTAGGCCGGCATTGTGGGCCTATTGCACTGGATTAGCAGGCAAGCAGAAATTCTTTATGGTTTAGATCTAGGCCTGTTCATTGATTCTTTTATCCTGATCGACTGACATTTTATCGTAAGAAGACCTGATATCAAGGAGATTGGCAATGGTATCCTTACGCACTGTATTTACCACGTTATCCAGAATAAGTTTTGACACATCACGACGGCCTGTTCCTGTTTTTTTAACGATATCCGTTAACGCCCGCATATTATCCAGAAAGCCTTTGTATCCTGCTTCTTTAGGATTAATAATGGCCAGCCGAATATTGGATTTATAGACAGCATCCAGGAACAGGGACAATTGTTCATTGCTTTTTGTTACAACATGTACCGGGTCCAACAAAAGCAGGTTTAGCGATGACTTATCAATTAAATCAATAGCCTCGTTTATTTCATGAGCCTGTTTTAAAGATGTTACCAAGCTGGCGTCTTCACTCAGCAGCACCAGGCCTTTGTGCTGTGTGTTCTCATAAAGATTTACCAAACTCAGGAACGGCATATTGGGGAAATACTCATGATAACAGAGCACACTGCCACTGTTTTCAGGGGCGCTAATACTCTCGAGAATGACTGGAATACTCGCATACTGATAGTCGCAATAATGGTTATATAATTCACGGATCGCATTATCATCAAATTCCGCATTACGGATAATGACATCCGGAGAAACAGTCGCCGAGGCCTCAATACCATTTTCGTCAAAGCTAGATCCATTCGCCTCAAAACCTTTATCAATCAGCATCACCTGCAACTTCTGCCTTAGTGAATCCTGGTTCTCAAGAACAAAAACACTGGCCGACCTGTTTCTACGATGGTTAAAGTTACGCAAATTCCGATCGTAAGTTGAGTTTTCCCTTACTATGCGAGGCAGAAAAACTGTAAACACAGTACCTTTATCAATTTCACTATGTACGGTGATATCACCTCCCAATAACTTGGAAAACTGCTTGCTAATTGCCAAACCTAGTCCAGTACCACCTTCCGAGCGACTCCTTGATTTGTCGGCGCGATAAAATCGATCGAATACATACGGGAGCGCTTCTGGAGAGATACCAGGGCCATTATCACGCAGGATCAATATGGCAGCGTTGGAATTAC
>NZ_CDLKIE010000121.1:0-8116 GCF_975902315.1 Kaarinaea lacus
GCGGTGTCCAGTTCTGCACCATCATTAACGGATACTCAATATTTTCATAGGTTGTGAGTACGGGAATCAAATTAAAATCCTGAAACACAAAGCCAATGTTTTCACCGCGAAACTTTGCGGCGGCTTTTCGGTCCAGCTTAGCGACATCCTGGTCAAGTACCGTCAACACACCATCGCTGGGATGATCCAGACATCCAATCATGTTCAGCAAGGTACTTTTGCCACTACCTGATGGGCCGACAAATGAAACAAATGATGATGGTTGAATGGTGAAATCTACGCCTTTTATGGCGGGAACAGATACATCACCAGTTTGGTAGGTTTTAGTCAATTGATGTGCAGACACCAGGCTCATAGGTGTATCCCTCCATGCAGGCAAGCCCTTGTTTTTACATCCTTAAACAGACGGCATTTTATGTAAAAAAACCTCTGAAAAACTAGTGTATATTAGGTTTTTCTAATATACTTATAATATACGTAATAACGGAAAAAGCCAGTAAAAAAGCTTTATTAAGGATCAGGAAAATATATGAATGTTTAGTACCAATCCGGCATGGATAAAGTCATTGATAGATTTTCGGTTGTACAAGTGCAGCAAACAGATATTGATACCTGGCTTACCTGTATTTGATGAGTGCAAGTAATTGTAAATTAGTACGTATAAGAACTTGCGCTGACTGTTACAAAAATGGAGTTGACTAACATCAAGGCAATTCCTGCGATAAAGCAACAAAATAGACTTAACGTAGAAGGGCTTGTTAATTCACGTTACAAAAGGATTTCATAATGGATAAACAACCGGATAATCGTACCAATCCCTTCCCACCACTCGCCAACCTGCAGCGCCTTGCCATCAGTGAAAGCGGATTTGTGTTTGACCCTGTCAGTGGACATAACTTCACCGTCAATGAGACTGGATTAAGCATTTTACGGTTGCTGCAAAAAGATAATGAACTTGCTCCATTACTGGAAAAATTGGCAATTGACTATGAAGCATCTTCTCGTGTTCTGGAGCGGGACGTATTGGAGTTTGCAGGATTGTTAAGGGACTATGTGGGTGAATAATGGTTACTAACGAAACTATTAACGCAACAGTTGCAATAACCGGCATGAATGCCAAACCGGATAATCCCGGCCCGGGCCTTGCCGTCGCACGTTGTTTACGTGAGGCTCCTGAATTTCAGGGAAGGATCATCGGTATTGGTTATGATGGGCTGGATCCCGGTTTGTATCTCAAGGAATTCTGCGACGCTGGCTATATCCTCCCCTATCCTTCCTCCGGCGATGACATGCTTATCGATGCACTCACCACTATCCAGGAAAAAGAAAACATTGATATTTTAATGCCCTGTCTGGATGCCGAGCTGCCGAGCATGATTCGACTAAGACCTGTCATCGAAGACCTGGGCTTCAAAATGTTTCTGCCCTCTCAGGAACAGTTACGTTTACGCAATAAAGATCGTCTCGAAGAACTGGCGGAACATGCCGGGATTGAATGTCCGGCAACCAAGGCAATTACCAGTTCCGGATTTTTTCATGAATGCGAAGATAAAGGGTGGACATATCCGTTCGTGGTTAAAGGATTATTTTATGACGCGCAGATCGTGCATAACGAACTGGAAGCCAAAGCGGCCTTTCGGCGGATTGCCGGCGAGTGGGGATTCCCGGTGTTAGTACAGAAATTTGTAAAAGGTGAAGAATACAACCTCACCGCGGTGGGCGATGGCAACGGCAACTTGCTGGGCGCAGTCATGATAAAAAAAATGGCGGTAACTGATAAAGGTAAAGCCTGGTCCGGTATCAGCATTGATGACAACACCCTTTACCAGGCCAGCGCATCATTGGCGAAAGCCATTAACTGGCGCGGCCCGCTGGAAGTAGAAGTGGTGCGGGATCGCAATGGCAAGTACCAGCTCATTGAAATTAACCCTCGCTTCCCCGCCTGGATCTATATTTCTGCTGGTGTTGGCCGCAACCTGCCATTGACGCTGTTGCAACTGACATTGGGCAACACAGTACCCGAATTTCCGGAAACAAGAACAGGCATGTTGTTTATCCGTTACGCCCAGGAAACCATTACTACGATTAATGATTTTGAATCAGTAGTTATGCACGGCGGGCATACTTTAAATACACAATGAAGCAATTGCGCGGGAATGATGACAAATGGACTCAACTGACACCGAACAACTTACAGGTAGCGAAAGCGGTAACGCAGCCAGTAGCGAAACGCTAAACGAGAAAAAACCCTGGATAAAACCATCGATTACGCCGCTGCGTAGTGGACTTTTAAACAAGATGGGCACTGCGCGTCATACTCTGTGGCGCGATAACATTGATGGTGTACCCATTAACAAATTAACAGAAGATTTTGGCTCACCATTATTTGTTGTCTCGGAACATACCCTCAGGCAAAACGCAAAACGAATCAGAAATGCTTTTAGCACCCGATACCCAAAGGTTCAGTTTGGCTGGTCCTATAAAACCAATTACCTGGGCGCAGTGTGCAACACCTTACACCAGGAAGGTGCCCTGGCAGAAGTGGTATCGAAATTTGAATACGAAAAAGCGCGTGAACTGGGCGTACCCGGAAACTGCATCTTATTTAATGGCCCGTACAAGACCCGTGATATTCTGGAACGTGCCATCACCGAAGGCGCTCACATTCATATTGATCACCTGGATGAATTGTATTTAATCGAGGAAATTGCCGGCGCAATGGATAAAGTAGTGGACGTAACCATTCGCCTTAATTTTGATACCGGATATACCGAACAGTGGAGCCGGTTTGGTTTTAACGTAGAATCCGGCCAGGCCCTCGATGCGGCATGGCGCATCGTTTCCAGCAAGCAACTGAACCTGGTAGGCTTACACAGTCATATTGGCACTTTTGTTACCGAGCCTTTAGCCTATCAAACCCAGGTTAAAATAATGTGTGGCTTCATGAACGACGTCGAAACCAAAACCGGCTGTACGATTCATTATCTGGATATTGGTGGCGGTTTTGCTTCCATGAATTCATTGCAAGGTGTTTATCTACCGCCGGAACAGGTCGTGCCCAGTATCGAGCAATATGCAGAATCAATCTGCGATACTTTGCTGGAACTTACCCATGACCGGGAAACCCGCGGCTGTGGTCGCCCTACCCTGGTACTGGAAACCGGGCGTGCAATTGTCGATGATGCGGAAGTATTAATAAGCATTGTTTTTGCCAATAAACATTTACCGGATGGTCGTCGCGCGGTAGTGCTCGATTCTGGCGTTAATCATTTGTTTACCGCATTCTGGTATAACCATGACGTTTTTCCAACCCGGCACCTGGCCGGCCGGCCGGAAGAAACCGTATTGTACGGCCCATTGTGTATGAACATCGATGTCATGCGCAACAGCATCATGCTGCCACCGCTGGACGTGGGAGATACTTTGGTATTCAGCCCCGTTGGCGCTTACAACAATACACAGTGGTTACAGTTTATTGAGTATCGACCCAATGTCGTTATGGTGCATGAGAATGGCGATGTTAGCCTGGTAAGAGCTGCGGAAAATCTGGAAATTGTGACACAACAGGAACAAATACCGGCACACCTGAAAGACGTGTACCCCACCGGTGCACCGAGTGACATCTTAAAAGAACATTAGAGGCCATAAGGAGCGGCCTTTAACCAATGAACGCTATTAATTTATCCAGCATTCCCAAAGCCTATTCTGCTATTTTGTTCCTGCAGAATCCGGTAGCTGGCCTGGTGATTATGGCCGCAACGCTCTTTTATCCCAACATTGGTCTGTCTGGATTACTCGGTGCTATTGCTGGTTTTGCCATTACCCGTATCTGGCAATTTCCGGATTATGCCGGTCAAGTCCAGATATTTAACAGCATGCTGGTTGGTTTATCGCTAGGGGCTTTTTATCAACTCAATGTCTATGTCGTTGGCATTATTATCCTGGGCGCGTTACTGACATCATTAATTGCAACCGTATTGGCCGACTGGCTATGGCGGCTGGATCGCTTGCCGGTATTAAGCCTGCCGTTTGTCATTGTGGCTGGCACTATGGCGCTGGTTGCCAGAAACTATACTGAGCTGAGTGATTACATGGGGCTGGCCGAAGCGCCATACACGATGTTTCATCCAGCCATTGACGCATTTTTCAGCGCCATTGGCGCTATCTACTTTACACCAACACCGGTCATTGGCCTGATCCTGTTTCTGGTACTGGCCTTCTATTCGCGTTATCTTGCCATGCTGGCCATCATTGGCTATCTGGCCGGTTATTCTTTATTGACGGCATTGATGTTTGAACCACACCCAAGTTTTATCGTGTGGACCAGCTTCAACTTTATACTGGTAGCCATCGCACTGGGAGGATTTTTTACCATCCCCGGCATTGCCAGCATTGCCTTTGCGATTGTTGGCGTGTTGCTAACGGCGTTGCTGGTCATCGCCACGAAAAACCTGTTATTGGTCGAAGGCCTGCCGGTCATGGCAATCTCCTTTGCGCTAACAACGCTGGTCATGATTATCGCGATGAAAAAACGCGTTGGATTATTAAAACCTTACCTGGCACCAGAACCAGGCTTGCCTGAGATCAATTACGAAAAAGCCCGGCTGGCAAAATATCGCTACGGTGAAATCAACAGTGTTCCACTGCTAGCGCCAGTGTTTGGCGCATGGACGATATACCAGGGATTTAATGGCAAACACACCCATAAACCACCCTGGCAGTATGCGCTGGATTTTTTCATTGCACATGACGAACAGAGTTTTCGTAATAGCGGTAACCAGTTAGAAGACTATTACTGTTTTGGCGCGCCGGTATTATCACCAGCCCACGGCGATGTAGTACGTATTTACGACCGGCTGCCCGATAATAAACCTGGTGAAGTTGATACCAGAAACAACTGGGGTAACTTTATCCTGATTCGACTGGATAGTGGATTACATTTATTACTGGCACATCTTCAACAAGGCAGCATCAAGGTTAAAGAAAAGGAACGCGTCGAGCCAGGTAAAATTCTGGCCGCCTGCGGAAATTCCGGTCGTTCACCACAGCCTCACCTGCATATGCAGGTCCAACGCAACGCGGAATTAGGCAGTGACACCTACCCTTTCCATCTGTGCAGCATGATGCTGCATAAAACCGATGGCTCTCTGGAGTACCAGGTCGTCTCGATCCCCAAAGAAGGCGAGCAGATCGAACCCACCACACCCGATGATCAGTTAAGCAACCAGTTGCACCTGCCGGTGGGACGCCAGTTCAGTTACCGCGTCAGCTCAAACCAGTCAAACAATATACTTAATCGGGAGCTCACCGTTGAACTGACATTGCTCGGTCAATTTAGATTAAGCAGTGAAACACATGCCAGCTCCGCATTCGAAGAAAACAATGGTGTACTCGCATTTTATGATCGCAAAGGCCCCAGGGATATCTTGCTCGATATGTGGGTGTTAGCCAATGGCCTGACACCGCTTACTGAAATTGCGCACCATTGGCGAGACGCCCCCTCTGCCATGCTGCTCCCGCTAACAATCACGCAACAGATGTTCCTGCATATTTTTAAACCGCTGGGATGTGGACTGGAGAGTCAATATCAGCGTCACTGGGATGAAGAACAGCGCGCCTGGATTCAAAGCGGCACTCACAAATTAAGCATTGGCACCAGACATTACCTGGCAGAAACTATATCGGTTATCGATCCCGACCTGGGCTGTAAAGATATCACCATGAACTTCAATGGAAAAACCTGGCATGCCGAATTATCTGAAAAAGGATTAATTGAAGATATGGGCGTACCGCAATGGAGTGAAAAAACCCGGCCGCAAACGAATTACCACTTTGCGGAAAAACATTAGATTAAGACATTATCAAACAGCTTGTATTGGTATTAGAATCATGACTTTTAAAAGATATATCGATCACCTGCTCCTTGCGCTGTATGGCGTTGCATTATTGTTTTCTCCATTTCATCATACGCTGGCTGAAGATAGCAACTGGCAAATGAAAGGCACACTTCAGTCATACATTCAAACCTACGATGGATCATTAAACCGGCAAGGTACATTTAACGCCGGTGCTTATTTAAACGCTGACTATCTTGACTCTGGTGGAATCGCATTTGGCTATAACTATACCTTTGTCGATTTTGACAATAATGCCGAACTAACAGAGCACCTTTTCTATCTCAGTGGGCAATACCACCTCTACCTGGATGCTTTACCCGGTAAACTCACGCTTAGACTCGATGGTTATGCGGGTGAAGATACGCTGAAATACAATATTAACAATCCTCCGGGTACTACTGGTGGTGGTGGTATGGGCGGTGGCGGAGGCATGAGCGGCGGAACCACAACACCCGCGAGTGTTAATAATGTCACCGAATCAACGGACATAACCGCATACCAACCGCAATTGGCTTTTATCAATTACGCAAAAACATTTTATGCGGATATTGGTTATGCCTACTCCGAGTATGATGGCACGGCAATGACCGAGGTAGACCAGTTTACACCAACCCTGGGCATTGGCTGGAACGAAAGCTATGACTGGCTACAACTGCGTGGTTATTTTATAAGGATTAATGAATCCATACCGGTGCACGCTGACGATCAATTTGAGTCTTTGGAAATCAAATATACGCACTGGTTTTCAACTAGCACGTCATTAGACTACCTACGGTTAACTGCGCTGATTGGAGAACGATTGTGGGCCGTAGACCCCGATGCCGGCGCAATCTACTCAACAGCTGATAAACAAACTGGTAGCCTGGCAGGCAGTATACAATGGAAGCTATCGCAAACAACGAATTTACTGGCTTTGGCCAGTTATGGACAGCATGAAAATGAATCGTTAAATGATGAATATGACAGCCTGTTATTTTATTTAAACCTGCAAGTTAAATGGTGAGGTAAGCTATGCGCGTTACTCTTAACTCAATACTGTTTCTGGGATTGCTATTCCAGGTCGGCGATTTGCTGGCTGATTCCGATCCATGGAAAGAAAGCTATCGCCTGGAAAGCGTTTATCAATATGATGCAGCCCTGAATGCGTTAAACGGTGTTAGCTCGGACAATGAACTGGTGCTCTTGCGACGAGGATGGTTATACTATTTGAAAGGCTCGAATAGCAAATCCATAGACAATTACCAAAAGGCCATCAAGAAAAACAGTAAGTCGCTGGATGCACGCCTGGGTATTATGCTGCCGTTGATGGCACAACAACGCTGGCGGGAAGCTGCCTCTAATGCCAACAAGGTACTGGAAGTCGCGCCATGGAACTACCATGCCCACGTTCGTTTAATGGCAACGGAAGAAGCCCTCAAGCAATGGTCACAACTGGAAAAGCATGCCCGCGCCGTCAATGAACGTTACCCCAGTGATGCCGACCCCCTGGTTTTTCTGGCAAGAGCATATCGTAAACAGGGTAACGATAAAGCAGCCGCCCAGGCGTATGAAAAAGTGCTAGAGCTTGTGCCTGATCATTTTGAATCAAAACAATACACAAAATAACTCTATGGGGTATATTAATTGTAAGCAACGATAACAGCCAACTTCAGCCTTATGCAGTGAAAGCAGCTATTCCTGAATTGAATAACTTGAGCCTCAAAAGCAGCGATAGTGGGATTTAAAGTTTATGCGCATTGTAAGTGTTATGTATCATAAACAGCCATAAAGCTTTCACCAACTGCCGCCTGGCAATTTATCATCGGTACTCTCCAGTATTGACTAATTTTTCTTACCCGATATCTTCTTTTCCAGTTCTCGAAGTACGCCTAATTTTCTATCCCAAAATGGCTTCTCTAAATACTTATATCCGATTCGGTCTACGTTATAAGCATGGATCGCCATGACCCATATGACTGAAATTACTTCGTAATAGGGAATTGTTGTCATTTCTGCATCTGATAACTGGCGTACTTGCTGATAGCCTTCTATAAATGCATTACTGATGTCCTGTTTTGTCTTTACCGCATGAATTGCAGACATGAATTTACCTATTTCAAATGCCCTGTAGCCATATCCGCACTGATCAAAGTCAAATAGGGTAATTGCTTCCCTGTCATTAATGTGAAAATTGGTCGGGTTAACATCACCGATACAAATACCAAATACGCCTGCCTGCC
>NZ_CDLKIE010000122.1:0-3506 GCF_975902315.1 Kaarinaea lacus
CATGCATGGTGGTCAGGTGGAATCCCTGAAGCTTATTCATAAACAGGATGATTCGGGTGAGTTTCAACGCGTGGTGCACTTAACAGGAGAGGCACGTGAAGTCATTCGCAACAACGACGTAGTCACTTGTTATATGCCCGATTCACAATCTGTGCTGGTGGGTGAGCGTCGATTTAATAATCATTTGTTATCCAAGTTAACTAAGAACTTTGAAGAATTTACCGGGAATTATGATTTTCGTGTAGATGGCAAGGGTCGTGTAGCCGGTCGAGACGCCACGATCATCGCAATTCAGCCTAAAGATAATTTCCGATATGGATATCGATTCTGGATTGATAATGGCAGTAGTTTATTGCTCAAATCCGATCTTTTGGCGGCGGATGGAGTGGTACTGGAACAACTGATGTTTGTTGAGTTGTCAGTGGTTGATATGATTCCCGATGATATGTTGAAACCCGCGGTGAATGGCGAGAGCTACACCTGGCACAATGGAAGGGATAAAACCGGTCAAGCAGCAGAAAAAACAGAAAATAGTAGTGCGTGGCAGGTGGTTCGTATGCCGGAGGGATTTGAGGTTACCGAC
Source organism: Kaarinaea lacus (assembly GCF_975902315.1). Classification (NCBI taxonomy): domain Bacteria; kingdom Bacillati; phylum Cyanobacteriota; class Cyanophyceae; order Nostocales; family Nodulariaceae; genus Kaarinaea; species Kaarinaea lacus. The sequence continues at coordinate 584 of NZ_CDLKIE010000122.1, forward strand.
CGCTCCAAACATAAAATGCCGGATAAAAATAAGCCGGTTGACTACCTGGTGGTAACTGATGGACTGGCAACTATATCTGTTTATATTGAGCAATTTGGTGTACAGAATGAAGGATTCGTTGGTGCATCCAGTATGGGTGCAGTTAATGTATATGGTTCATTATTAGATAAACATCATGTTACGGTTGTAGGCGAAGTGCCACAGCAAACCGTACAAATGATTGCAGAATCCATCTCTTCACAATAAGGACACGGCAATGCTCGAAGAGCAAGCAACCGTAGTTGCAGTAGAAAATGACACCATTTTGGTTGAAGTGCAACGTCAATCGGCGTGTGGGCAGTGTGCGGCGAATAAGGGTTGCGGTACTGGAGTACTGCAAAAAGTAATCGGTAATAAAAGAAATATCTTTCGAGTTATCGGTGAGTTGCCTGTCAAAGTTGGTGATAACGTCATTGTCGGTATCAATGAGAATGCGCTAGTGAGAGGTTCACTGATTATTTACGCGGTTCCTGTTGTGTTTATTATTTTATTTGCATTGCTGGGCGAAACTATTGCGCCGCAATCAATGTCAATAAACGCAGACTATGCGAGCATGACTGGCGCCCTGGTTGGTTTGGCCGTCAGTATCCTGGGATTGCGTTGGTATAATCGCAAGATCAGGAAGAACGCAGATTACCAGGCAGTGTTGTTACGTCATGCCAATATAATTACTATCCAGCCGGAATATAAATTACTTGGCTAAATTTTTATTTTTAAAATTGAGTTACAGGAGAAAGTAAGGTGCGTGCAATTGATGTAAGGCCTTTGTCTGTATTTATCGCGTTGATGATTTTTTCATTTGGAGTGGCTTCCGTTGATGCGCGTGAACTCCCAGATTTTACCAAGCTGGTAGAAAAAAATGGCGCAGCGGTGGTAAATATTAGTACAACGCAAAAAATCAAACATCCCCGTACTAGCAGACAACAACCATTTAAAGGTGAAGAGGTACCTGAAGGGCCGTTTGGTGATTTATTCAGGCATTTTTTTGGCGATGAAGAAGGTCGTGAATTTGAAGATTTTGATTCAAAGTCATTAGGTTCCGGGTTTATTATTTCTAAAGATGGTTACCTTTTAACGAATTACCATGTCATAAAAGATGCCAATGAAATTATTGTCAGACTCTCTGATCGCAGGGAGCTGGTTGCTGAAATGGTTGGTAATGATCCTCGCAGTGATATTGCCCTGTTGAAAATAGAAGGTGATGACTTGCCGGTGGTGGAAATTGGCAGCTCAGCATCCTTGAAAGTAGGTGAATGGGTATTGGCTATAGGTTCCCCATTTGGTTTCGACTATTCAGTAACTGCAGGTATCGTTAGTGCGAAGGGACGTAATTTGCCTCGCGAAAACTATGTGCCATTCATTCAAACTGATGTCGCAATTAATCCCGGAAACTCCGGCGGTCCGCTATTTAATCTCGATGGCAAAGTAATAGGTATTAACTCCCAGATTTACAGTCGTACCGGCGGTTTTATGGGGCTGTCCTTTGCGATACCTATTGATATGGTGATGAATGTTGTCAATCAGCTTAAAACGTCAGGACATGTTGCCAGGGGATGGTTAGGTGTACTGATTCAGGATGTTACCCGGGAGTTAGCGGAGTCGTTTGGTATGGATAAACCGCGAGGTGCTCTGGTCGCCAAGGTATTACCCGATAGCCCGGCAGAAAAAGCAGGATTTCAGGTTGGTGATGTTGTCGTAAAATTTGATGGTAGAAAAATTGTGCGATCATCCAACTTGCCACCTGTAGTTGGTATGACGCAGGTTGGTAAAAATGTCAAAGTGGAAATTTTGCGTAATGGTAAATCGAAAAAGCTGACTGTTAATCTGGGTGAGTTGCCTGATGAAGATACCAAGCTTGCCATTGCGCCCACGCCAAAAGCAGCAGAGGATAACAAACTGAATATCGTCGTAACTGATCTGACAGGAGAGCAGCGCAAGAGTCTTGAAATTAAGGAAAATGGTGTCCTGGTAAATAACGTTAGTTCGGGTCCTGCGCGCAAAGCAGGTGTACGTCGAGGAGACGTTATTTTAATGATTAACAACACTGATGTTAAAGATACCAAGCAGTTCAAGAAAATTGTCGATAACTTGCCTACTGGAAAATCGGTTCCTTTGTTGGTGCAGCGACGAGGTGGGCCTGTATTCCTGGCATTGAAACTGGCAAAAGACGATTAATCTGCGCGATAGAGATACAGGAAGATCGAGCATTACTGACTGATTTCGATTCAGCTGAATCTCAAATCTAATCTGATAAATCCTCATAACCGGGTTTACCTGTTTAGGTAAATCCGGTTTCTACGCTTAAGGCATGTGTATTTCAGCTCAAAATGGATTAGAATAGCGTGGCATTTCGGTCGCGGTAGGTGTGGTTGTAAGGTATTGTTTTTAATTGGTAAAGCTGACGTACCGGAATTATATTAAGGTATCGATGGCTTAATTTTCCCATCTTCAAGGTTTTAAAATGAAAAATGCTCTTATTCAATTAACAACAGAGATTAATAAGAGAAACTGACAAGAAAATTTTGCTACCTAATGTGTAGCTTTTAATAGCAGGTTTGTATGTCCCAGCTGGACCATATCCGAAATTTTTCCATAATTGCACACATCGACCATGGTAAATCTACCCTGGCGGATCGGTTTATCCAGTTATGCGGTGGGCTATCTGAACGAGAAATGGCTGAACAGGTCCTTGATTCTATGGATCTGGAACGGGAGCGCGGGATCACCATTAAGGCGCAAAGCGTTACCCTGAACTACAAAGCGCAAAACGGTGAAACTTATCAACTGAATTTTATTGATACCCCGGGACATGTTGATTTCTCTTACGAAGTCTCACGAAGTCTGGCAGCGTGTGAAGGGGCATTATTAGTTGTTGATGCGTCGC
>NZ_CDLKIE010000123.1:0-5757 GCF_975902315.1 Kaarinaea lacus
AATAGTATGGGATAGATACCACAAACAGAATGATGGGGACTGCGGTCCCCATTTTTACCACGATTGAATTTTTAACCGCATCAGGAAATGTTTCAGGCTAATTCTTGCTGGAAGTCACTTTCTCTAATACAAGCAGATGTTGCATTGCTTCTTCAAAGTTCTCCCCACATATATCCTTACTGGCGTTAAAACCAATACACACTGCAGGGCGGTCAGGACTATCGAACAACAGGCATTGATTTTCGTCACTCAACTGTGTGCAACGCACACCCGCAGGTTTACCATTGGGCATACCAGGTATAGATGAAGTGATGGATGGCGCAATACAACAAGCTCCGCAGCCTACTCTACATTCCATGATACGCACTCCATTAAAACGGTAAGCTTATATCGATTCTTTGAGGTTGCGTTTACGACGAAGTTTATTCGCTTTCTCACGTTCCGCCGCTTTGTCTATCAATACTTCGTACACGTAACCTGCTCCAGAGCGTAAATCCATGATTGACGTCCCATCATCCCACTTGACGTGCAACACTAAAATACCAAAGACGTTTTCCTGATAGTGGGATTGCGCGGGTCCATATTCTTTATGCGCTTTATCAATCAGGCTTTTATAAAATCGATCGGTGGATTTCTCACGATCATAAACAATGTAGATCTTGTACAAACGACCATCGAAAAAGTAATACTCAATTTTTTTGTTATCCTCGGTATGACGCACGTAAACGTCAGGATCAGCCTCCATGTGATCGGCATAACTGTAATCACTACCGGGGGTCGCTTTGTGCACCTCAAACTGGCTGGTTAACTCTTCAATGGTCATACCCCAGTTAATCCCCTCAAAACCATTAGGTAATGACACTGTTAATTGTAAGGATATACATAACAGTAAATTCAACATGGTGCTTCAAGTCCCTGAAATAATGAGATAATACATACCATTCTATGTGAACCCGCCTGTACAACCTAGTTAAATATTCTTATGGTGCAAGGCAACCGGATATTCGAAACGATTAGAATCTTACACTCACTAACTACATGGTTTTTCGAAGATATTTGACCTCACCGGCGTTCTTCGATAGTCTCAAACGCGCAACAATTATACTTCAACAACAACGTTTAACTAACAAAACAATAATCGGAGGGGAGCGATGGAATTACATATCATTTTGTTCATTGGATTATTCGCACTGGCCATGATCGGCGCTTTCAATGACAGCAAAAAAGTTTAAATAAAAAATAGACAAAAAATAAAAAAGCCAACCAGGTCCGTGGTTGGCTTTTTTTGTGCTCTCAATTTTGACTGTGTAAGTGAATGAACGTCAGATCAGACGACCTTCGGGTTGCTCCTCTTTCTCGTTCTTGGGCTCACCTTGCTGGGGCAAGCTCTTCTGTAATTCCTTCAGGGCTTCATCCAGTGAATCTGTAAGCTCCTGCAAATTCTGCTCGATTTCAGGTCCGTATTTCTCAATGGCCCCTTCCACGTCGTCCTGAACTGATTTTCCCAGCGCTTCGAGCTCTTTTTTGATCTCCGGCTGCGCCTCTTCCCAGTTTTTCCGCATTTCATCCATCTGCGTAGAGAAATCATGACCTAACTTTTCCAGGTCATCAACCAGTTTATTCAAACCATGTTTCTCTCTGGATTTTTGTAATGATTTATTAGTCTCAATCAAATCCACACGCCAGTTTTTTTCTTCTTGCTGAAGGTAGGTAGAAAATGTCGTATTTTCGGATTTGCGTTCATCATCATACTGAAGAGAAGTTTCTATGGATGCATGATTCGCCTTAATGCGAATTTCACCAAAACTGACCGTCGCATTATTAATTTCTTTTGGCATCGATTCCAGAGTGGACGTCGATGCTTTTGTGATATAACGGCTTGCGGTATCGTCGTCTTCAGCCAGCACAGCAGCCCAGAAGTTTTGTGCGGTTTGCGAAGGTGTCAATGGTGTAGTACTGCAGCCTTGAATCAAAAAAAATGTAAGGAAAATTAATACTATTTTTAAGTGACTTGAAATCATTCATAATTCCTTTGCTCATTAGCGTCGTAAAATTGGACAAAGTCGCAGCAAATTAATTCCCCAGCCATTGTCGAAGACTAATCCGCATCCCATCGCAATCAAGCGCGAGTAAACGATCGGTTAACAACAAACTATCCAACTCAGCGAACAAGCCCACTTTTCAAACAGAATTTCGTCCTATGCGGGGCGTCGCTAAAATTAATTTCAATTAAAGAATTATGAATACAAACTCTCTATATCTCACTATTCAATACATAGAAACACAATGTTGATGCCTTTCTATACGCTATTGGTTACGACATATTCAAGTCGTTAAAAAATGATGTCAGATTTGTAATATTTACAGTGATCTATCATCAATAAATCACATTGATGTATTAACTAAACCATTACGCCTCGTAATATTATTGGGGTACACTTCGCTACTTCGATTATTTAGATTTAGCATTTTTATTCTTAGAGCTTAAGCAGTGCTCGCCACGCATCTCGGGGGAGATTTCATGACACAAAAAACATCCATCTTTAGTCTTATTCTGTTTACTTTGTTATTTAGCATGGTCTGCAGTATAGCCATAGCAAGTGATGATCATGACGACGATGACAGAAAGAAAGAACTCGCCGTTGATAAAGTCAAAGGTGACTTATCCGTTTTAGTACTTGGATCAGGTGGGCCGGTAGCCACAGAACAAGGTCGCGCCAGCGCGGGTTATCTTATATTTGTTGATGGCCAGCCGAAGATCCTGATGGATGCCGGTGGCGGTACCTTTCAACGACTGGCTGCTAGTGGCGTCGATGTAAAAGATCTGGATATTATTCTATTAACCCATTTACACATTGACCACATGGGAGACTTATCGCCCATAATTAAAACGGTTTACTTTCATAATCGCGCATTCAATTTGGCCAATCCGGGTACGTTCCCGCCGGGCCGCACTGCACCGTTCCGTATTTATGGACCGGCTACCAACGGTGTGCCCTTTCCACCCGCTGTATTTCCCGAAGCGGATCCTGATGTTCCACAGTATCCTGACACAACAGAGTTCGTCGACAGCCACTACAAATTTAAAAATAAAGATGAAGATGTCATTCCAGGTAACGAACGCTATCTTCACATTTTCTCACGCGCCATCAGCGGCGGTATCTTTGGCTATGAATCAATGGATATTCCAGCTGGATGGACTACATATACTGAGAAAACAATCCTTAACGAAAAAGGCCTGAAAATAAAAGCAGTTGGTGTCAATCATGGTCCGGTACCGGCTCTGGCTTATCGCATCGAGTATAAAGGTAAAAGCATCGTATATTCCGGCGATACCAGTTCAAGATCTTCTTTACCGGATGGAACCCCTCTTCCGAATGGCGGCAACATGGTAGAGATTTCTAAAGGCGCTGACCTGCTGATTTACGACACCGCCATTATGGATGACGAACCTAGCGGCCCAAATGATGCGGTTTTCTTTGCACTACATACTACCCCTTCGCGCATTGGTGAAGTTGCTACAGCGGCTGGTGTTGCAAAAGTTTTATTGTCCCATTTAACGCGTGTAACCCAGGACCGTACTGATGAAATTGAAATCCTGATCCGTAACCAGGGTTACGACGGAAGAATTAAAGCAGCAGAAGACTTGCAGGTGATTAATTTGAGTCGTCGTCACCGTTAGACAACCAGTTGTACCCGTAGTGCATTTACCTCTCTACGTGCACTACACCTTAAAGCGAAACAATCTCCTACCTTCTTTGATTGTTTCGCTTTTTTTATGCTTGTCGTTTATTGAATCCTGCGAACGGTATAGCGTAGACGGCAAGACTTTAGATTAGGATTAAGCTGCGGTATATCACTTAAATTTTGTTTTAAATCGCGTTGATTGGAATCAATTTTAAGAAACACCCCAATCACATTTTCATAATGCGGAGCGACAAACTGAAAGGCTGACTTGAACAGTTTTTTAATTTTTTCATCCGTAAAATAGGCGCACTGTCGCATTTGGCGGCTGGAAACAAAATTGCTTACCAGAATACCATCCCGGGTTAATAGCTTATTGAGCTTACGAAACCATGCCGCATTCAACTCAACGGCGCGAACAGGTTCACCCGCTTCGTCGCCAAACAGGTCCTCAACGATTAGATCAAATTTTTCCCCTTCATATTCCTTAACCCATTGCACCGCATCGGCATGATATAAATCGACATTATCCTGTTTAACGTAGAAATAGCGCCTCGCTACATATAAATGATACGGATTTAATTCCACACCAGTAATATGTTTCGGTTTTAGAAAATGCTGAAACTGTTGTAACACAGCCCCTCCACCTACCCCCAGTACCAGGATGCGTTGCACTTTTCCCCGGGGATGGAAAAAGGCGGGAATCATCAATAAATCCCAGATGCTACCCGACACCGGATTATCGGGATTGAACTGACTGTGGAAAACGCCGTTGGTATAAAGTCGACGGGTTCGGCCAGCCATACGTACTTCGTATCGTGTGCCTTCCACTTTTTTTTGCCAAATGACAGCCATCGCAAGGTTTAATGATACTTTTGAATTCCAGTTATTGATTGTATATGGGGTATGCAATTTTAGAACCAGCCGAACTCATCCCACCTAACCAGCATACAACCAGGGTGAGTTTGACCAGTTAATGGAGAATACAAACAGATCTAATTCTATATTATTTTTCTACTTTACGATTGCACTGACATCCAGTTTCCCATCTTTCATGGGTGGGCACCAGTAGTAAGCACCGGATACCGGGCGTGTAAAGCGGAACAATCCATCGACGATGCCGTCTTCCAGTCCCATCATTCGATTTAGCAGGGCTTCATACGCTGCAAAAGAATGCCCGAATGCGACAAACACCAAACCTTCATCGGACGCATCACACCACGGCATGGAGCGCCGAACTACGAAAGCTTCCGGGTCGAAACTTTCCTGTGCAGTGCGTTTGACGTGTGCTGATGCCGGTGACCCATCAAATTCCTCGTTATCGCTTTTACGCCGGCCAAAAATATTGTCCTGCTCATCCTGGGTAAAGGAATTAAAGTGACTAAGATCGTGTACCCACTGTTGGACCGCCACAAAACTGGACCCATCCAGTCCTGAACCCGCATCTTTTACAATGGCCGCGTCCACCGCATCTTCACCGACAGGATTTTCTGTACCATCTATATAACCGCTTAAATCACGGCTATCTTTATATTGAAAGGCATCGACCACATCATCAATTTCCAGCGCCGCGCCCAGCTGATTCTGCAATTTCAGGGTTTGATGAATCAAATCACCACGATCGTTCCCGCGCAGCCAAAGCCATAGTGCTGATTGTGTCGAAGGCGTGACTATACCCTTTCCAGAAAGGTTAGGAAATACTGTCAGGCCGGGAATCGTTGCGCCAAGCGCTGACACCAGCGGCGCTCCAAAACCCACGACACAAGCATCGCCATCGATCATGCCAGGCAACTCCTGCACTACTTTAGCTACGTTACTGTCAGGCATAATGGAAAAACTAACATAGCGTGCCAGCGTCGGTACGCCGGCCAGAATACCTGATTGTGAATTACCCATGATGGCTCCTGCGAGTATTATTAAGTAGTCGGCTTGCCCGATATTATAGTGAGGTGAATAATCTGGTACGAAATTATGTTACAGTTTAAGGGTACCTCACTTTATGATATAGATCATTATCCAAACCAAAAAATAATGGCATGGTAAGCCCGTTATGGAATTGATCCAATGGCTTCG
>NZ_CDLKIE010000124.1:0-11470 GCF_975902315.1 Kaarinaea lacus
CTCATGTCGCTTCAGCCAGTGAACAGCTGTCTGAATTAGCGATACGTCTGCAAAGCCTGACCTCTCAATTTAAAGTTTAATGCATAAGTCAATTTATAATCGCTCGTTTCGCCTGAACATCTCACCATAAACTCGATCTAATAAAACAGGAGCGGAATTTCCCGTTGTCGGTTTTATTTGCCGACTATTCTGTTATGCTGGTTTTGTAAAGTGGGAGTACAAATGTCACTCAACACATTTTTTCGATTAACGCCTTTTGCCTGCCTGGCAGTAATCCTCAGCGCATGCGCATCCCGTGTCGTCGTCAACGTCAATGCGATATCCGATCCACAAGTAACAGATTATGGCAAACGTTACTATCTCACCAATGTAAATGAAGATGTCGCGACCAATGATCTTTATTTCCTTGAATTCCGTCGCTATTTCGATCATATACTAAAAAAACAGGGACTAATTAACAGTAAAACGCGTGACGAAGCGGATTTCGAAATACAGTTTCAATATGGAATCTCCGATGGTCGAACCGCTGTTCAGACCTACTCCTGGCCGATTTATGAGACCTTTGGCGGTTACTCGGTAACAGTTACAGAAAAGATTACCGATAGTGAAGGTCAAACCAGGACAGTGCAGCGAACATCTTATGTTCCTGCCTATGTGCAACGTGTAGGTAGCACCTATGAAACACGCAGTTATACTATTTATAACCGCTACGCCAATTTAGCTGCTCTCCCAATTCGCACAACTGGCGACAGGCAGCCAACACCAATCTGGAGTATTAACATTCATAGCGTCGGAGAAACCAGTGACCTTCGTGCCATCATGCCTTATCTGGCCGCAGCAAGTATACCTTTTCTAGGTCGCAACAGTGGGCAACAACAGGTATTTGAATTAAGTCATGACGACCCGACGGTTGTTGAACTACGTAATCTAATCTTCACGAAACCCTGATTTTTATTACTCAACAGGCGACAGGTTTAACGTACGAGTATCTCCTCGCGATTTCCTTTGTGGCAAACTGCCTCGGATCAGTTGAATCACTCGCTCTGCGGTGGAGCGATAGGCAGTGAGTTTGCCACCATACATGGTAACAAGTCTTGGCCTGTCATCGACATTGCTTAGCAAGCGTGTATCACGCACGCGGCTAAAGGGTGAATCGGATGACTGCGGCAAAACCCGCAGCCCCGCAAAAGCATCAGTAACATCCTCCCTGCGCTTCGCCTGATCACTGAAATAGTGGTTATAAGTATTCAATAAATAGTCTATCTCATCGTCAAGCGGAACCACGTTGGCTACATCGCCCCTGAACACTGTTTCAGTAGTGCCTATCATGGTTAGCCCTTTCCAGGGAATTACAAAAATTGCACGCTGATCCTGGGGAGCTTCCAGATAAAAAACACCGGATTTTGCTCGGTCATTCACAATAATATGCGTTCCTTGCACATGGTCGATCGTTATTCCCGTTTGATGCGGTATACATTTTTCCAGCACCTGATTCACCCAGGCTCCTGTGGCATTTATTAATACGCTACAGGTATATGAAAACTGCTGGCCAGCAGATGATATGGATATATCACAGCCTTGCTCATGAATAGAGGCATTATCAAAACTTGCGGGACACAACACTTCGGCACCCAGGGACTGGGCTGATTGTACAACGGCTTTTGTTAGGGCAACGTCATCAGTCTGCGCATCAAAATACTGATATACAGCCTGAAGACTCTCTAAGTGCAAACCATCCAGGGCATCCCATTGCCGTGGTGACAGTTTGCTAAAGCGGGCATCCTGATCAAAACCACTCAGCATACGATAAAGCTGCAATCCAACATGAATTTTCCACGGTCTGCGCACCGTGTGCTGATACACTGGAATGTAAAACGGGACAAGAGTTACCAGCTCAGGGGCATTTCGCAGAAGAATTGATCGTTCCTGTAAACACTCTCTAACAAGACCGAATTGAAAACTCTCAAGATAACGTAAACCACCGTGGATAAGCTTGCTGGATTTGCTGGAAGTTGCTGCACCGATAGCGGTTTTTTCCAGCAATAATACTGAATACCCGTTAGCAGCAGCCGCCTGCGCGATACCGGCACCATGAATCCCTCCACCGACAACTACGACGTCATAATGCAAATCATCCATGACAACTGCTTTGCTTAAACTCCGGCGCCTTTAACATCCCACCAATATCATTAGTTTCTATGAATTTGACACCTTTATGCATCCACTTGCTGGCAGCCTGCGCACTATCTATTTCATACAATACCAAATGCCAACTGGTTTCAGGAAATTTTACAAGTTGCTGTGGAATACACTCATAATCCACAAACATATAATCAGGCCGGAGCTGCTCTGCCAGTGCGTTGTTGCTTGAGTTCCATTCTTCAATCACCCAGCCTGTTTGAAATACATTAATTTTTTGCGCCAATTGAATAACTTCATAGTCAAAAGAAATTAGAATAACCTGATTCGAAACAGCTTCGACAACATCGACAATTTTCTGTAACACAAACTCTCGTCCAAATTTTCGAATGCTTGCCCGTTTTATTTCCACGAAAACACGGCGCTCAGGCCACCGGGACAGCAAACCAGCCAGTTGCACGAGCGAAGGAACTGGCTCCGCTTCAAACTGCTCCCCAAACCTCGAGGCAAAATGCGCACTGATACTGCCCAACTGGTCCGAATTTAATTCGTTGATGTCTCCCGCCTGGCCAGTTGTTCGCTGCAGCTTGTTATCGTGCAATAGTACCGGCACACCATCCCGGGTTAGTTGCACGTCACATTCTACAAAGCAGGCACCTGCAATAAATGCCTGCTCGATTGCCAGCAGGGTGTTTTCTGGATACCTGATACTGTAGCCACGATGCGCAACTAACTGCGGGATATTATATTTTGACATTTGTGTATTAGCTGCCTTTCTATATTGATTTATATCGTTTCAACTCTTGCTGCATCGAATTGCTCCAGCGAGAAAAACGTGATTGTAAAGATGCTTCAACCTGCACATTGAACCAATGACCTGATTGACTCTCTTCCCAGGCTGAAGGGAAATCAGCTGCCAAAAATGCCACACCGAGTGCCGTTGCTTCTCCCTGCACAGGACGATAAACGGGTAACTCCACAAGGTTTGCCAGCTTCTGGCACAATCCATCGCTGTTAGCCAATCCACCGGTTACAATGATCTTTTTTAATGGCTCATATTCTTCCTGTAACAACTGAAGGTTTACCCGAATCAGGAATAATATGCTTTCAGCAACTGCAACTATTTTTTCTTTTGGACTACCGTCACCAATGAACTTGCAGGGAAAATTCGGCACCCAATACGGCGCCCCCAATCCCGCAACGCCATTTAAAAACAGCGGCGGTTCTGAAAATTCTAGAAGCCATGCGTCAAAATGCTGTTCCGCTTCCTCACCAGGTATACCTAAAGCATCCTCTACTTCCATTAAGGCATTCGACGCGCCATTAACCGTACATTCGATCACATAGTTACTTTGCTGCCGACTTTGAAAAACTACGCTGCATAATAAATTCGGAATATCGATTTTTTCTGATCCGGTTGGTCGCTGAATAAAAGCTCCAGTACCCAAATTAATATACACAACATCATTATCCGGTTGACCATACGCATATAAGGCTGCGGATTGATCACCTGTTACGACTGTTAACGGAATATTAATATCACCCACTTTCAAATCACCATAAGATGCGGAAGTTGCCACACACTCCGGTAAATATTTCCCGGGTATATCAAACATGGATAATAATTCCGAATCCCAGTGTTTACTGTCGATATTCCATAACAGTGTGCGTGATGCGTTGGCGGGATCTACGAAATTATTTGCTTGCTGAACCAGTCGAAAAATCAAATAGCTGGCCAGTGGACCGTAAGCCAGGTAATCTTTCCCTAGCGCTTTTTGTACCGCAGCCAGATTATCCAGACACCACCTTATTTTGCTCGCGCCATAATGCGCCGATACCAGTAAACCGGTCTTTTGCCGTATAAGCTGATTCTGCGCCTGATATTGTTCCATCCATTGAAATGCCCTTATATCCTGCCAACTAATTGCAGGCGACAAGGCCGTCCCATCACGACGATCCCAACAAACAATGTTGGATCGCTGGGTAGCTAATCCAGCCGCAGCTATTCGCCCTACATCAGACTGTAATTGTTCGCTGATACGATTTAATACGTAATGTATGGAATCAGCTAATTCTTCAGCATCCTGTTCAACCCAGCCCAGACGCGGATGCTCTACACTAACAGCCCGCTGTACCTTGACTATTTCGTTACCTTCACAGTCAAAGACAATCGCGCGTGAGGAACCGCCTCCCTGATCAATTGCCAAAATCCAGTCGCGCTCAGTCATACTGTAAAGTTTAGATAAAAAGTAAGTTTCTTACCGGTCTCGATATCAACATCCCATTTAACTGGATTACATGATCATCAATACACTGAATCCGATTACCAGTTTCGCTGCGGAGCCAGCCTCGTGGTCAGATTTTCAGGTATTACCATCTAGCCTTGATAACCGACTGAATTTACTTGGTTTATCTGGATTACCCTGTTAATGAATATTGGAATACATCATAAAGATATGGCTTAAGCCGCCGATTAATAAGATAGTTTTGCACTAATTTTAAAGGACGGTGGCGAGCACTGTCAGATGACATGGTAAGCGTACAACGGAATGGCTGGGCCAGGCGAATAAATGACGAATCTAAATATTAAAATCTCCATTGATGATGAAATCATCACAGACTACCGGGAAAATTTTGTAGATCAATACGAGGTAGCTGCCAATTGTATATTGCAGCTGGAAAATGATCCCACTAATACGGATGCTATTCATGCTGTATTTCGCGCTCTCCACACGATTAAGGGTAATTCGAATTTATGTCAACTCGACATATTGACCAAATTCTCGCATGCGGTTGAGGAAATTACTGTGGCGATGCGTCAGGGTGAAATGGATTATTCACCGATAGTGGGTGAAGTCATTTTACTATCGCTTGATAAAATCAAGGAAGTCAGCGAAGACCTGTTTAATCACCGGGAAGTAGATTCAGATTTATTAAATGAAATTGAAAACTTGCTAATATCAATCTGTAAAAATCCAAAGAGCGGGGTTGAAGAAAAGGCAAGCCAGGTAATTTCGCTGATAGCAAATCGCACAATCGATAACGAAAACTTTACCGCATATGGAATAAGCGACCTGGTAACAAGTAACTCGCAGCACGCTAGTGAAAAAGAACTTGGACCAGCGCTGGATAAAAACAATGGCCTGGAATATTTTCAAAAACTGGCATTGTTACTGGAATCCAAGCTTCCCTACTGGAAAGGCCGCTCACAACGAACTATATCTCTGGCATCAGGCTTAAACCAGCTGATGGGAAGTCCCGAAGATCCAGTTCAACTTAAGGCAGCCGTTTATATCCACGACATTGCGCTCGCATTTCTTGATGAGCAGTTCTGGCAAAAAGAAACCAGGTTCAATGAAAATGAGCTCGTGCAAATGCAACAACACCCGGGGCTCTCAGCCAAATTACTGGAGCTCATTCCTGGCTGGGAAGATGCCAGGGAAATCGTACTACAGCACCACGAACGTTGGGATGGAACCGGTTATCCAAATCGCATCAAGGGTGATGAAATACGTCCTGGCGCACAATTACTTGCGGTAGTAGATGCCTTTGAATCCATGACTCATTCACGCGCCGATAGACAATACAAACGCTCAATATTGCGCGCCATGACCGAAATTAATAATTGCAGCGGAACCCAGTTCTCACCACACGTTACATCCCTGTTTAACTCGGTTGTAAAAGAAACTTTGGCGCAACGCAGTAAAGATAACTAGCTTCCAGCATAAATAGCGCAACGCATACTTAACTGTTGCGACGATTTCCTGAAATAACCTTTATCTTGAGGGAGATGCCACCAGATTATTGGCGCTTTCCAGGCATTTCGTCATCGTACTGACCACGGCATCGATAGCCCGATCCAGCAATGGTAACTCCGTCACTATGGATGCCTTCCCGCTATCCAGCTGCTTGATAAGATTATCCATAGATATATCGGCAACGAGCTTGTAACGACGATCGACGAAGGTGAAATCACCGGTAAAGTCGCATTTCCAGGATAATTTTCCACGCCTGGATTTTTCCTCGTTTATAAACTCGACCCAGGTTCCCATCTCCATGTCCCGGACAACAGGATGATTTTTACTACGCTTTGATTCTGGTGAAAGTTTTATCTGGGTAAAGTCATCACTACCCGAAAAATATTCGAAGTCTCCCAATTCATCCGCAAACGGATTGCCTCCCGTTTCGAAATCGGAATCTACATCATCCTTGTCATCCCCGGCATGCTCTAATTGTTCTGTCTTCGGCGTAAAATCAGTAGTACCTTTTAAACAATTTAAATGCAGGGTCCCAAGCTGATCAAGTAACTTTTGCACAGTCGCTTCATCGACGGATATAAATTTCAGTCCTTCACGCAGTCTTTTAATTATTTTGGGTATCGAACGTGTTAAAGCCTGCCGTTCACTCGCCATCAGCTTTGGCTGAACACTCCATATCAGTTCATCAACAACATCCAGACAAGCTGTCCAGGTTTGCCCCTTACACCCATTACGCATTCCAACAGCAGTAAGCACATCTTTCCATTTATTAACCAGCAAATTATAAACCAGCTTTGGAACACGATACTCACTAATCCTTTTTTCTATTTCATCAGAAACTTTTTGTTTGGTTTGTTCCAGAACTTTTTCTGATAATTTGTTATCCTGTAACTCTGTATCTACAAACTGTTTGAATTCTTCCAGCAACTCATCGAAGATTCCAACATTGGTCTGGAATTCTGAGAGCACACGGTTCACAACATATTCCACTTTGTGGAATATCACGTCATCCTCACCCTGATCCAGGGTATTGAATGCCGTTCCAGCATACGCCAGTTCGTTTAGCAGCAATCTTGCAGGATGGCTTTGCTGGTCAAAAAACTTTTTATCAAGAATTGCAACCTTTATTACAGGTATCTGTAAACGAGCAATTTCCGCTCGAATTCTGTCAGACAGTGATTTATCCTCAAGGATGAATTCAAACATCATACTGACAATATCAATTACATCTGACTCGTCATTCTCTATACCTTTTCTACTGCCATCCTGATCCTTGCCCAGTGCATTTAACAAGTTTTCCCGAATATCTTGAACAGATGTATATTTTAATTCTCCGGAACCGGTTTCAAAAAAGTCTCCCTGTAATTGTGTTAGTCCTGACAAAACATCATCGGTAACGTAATAACCGCCTCCACCAGGACCGCCACTAGCACCGCCACCGTCTACACCGCCAGTAATGGCACTTTGGCCCATTCCCACCTGGTCGCCTGGTTGTCCTCGATGCATCGAAAGAAGTTGACGTAGTGAGTCAAATGATACGTCGCCGGATTCAACAACAGGCGCGTTTTCTACTTTGTTTTGCGCTGACTGCGGGCTTTGAAGTTCAGGGACAGGCTTGGGTTTAACTTCCTGTGCTTCTGATTTAACAGGTCCTTTGAACTTTATTGTGGGCAAAACACCTGCCGTCACAAACATGTCATTTATTTCCTTGTACATCTCTTCCAGTTGCCCAGCTACCTGCTTTTCAAACATCTTGTAAACAATCAGTTTTATTTCCAGGGGAACAGAAAATAGCTCACCCGCCTGTTCGAATGCCCTGCAGATGTTGTCTGGAGAAACTGGATTGTTGTCAGAAGTAATTTCTACGTTTTCTAGAACGTGGTTGATACGCTGCACAATTGCCTGCAATTGCTCGCGATATAATCCATATGATTTTTCTATCATATTGGTAAAAGCGAGAGATTCTTCCAGGTCATCTTCATCAAGCAGACTGAGACTGGAATAGGAAAAATCATCGGAAGTGGCTTCTTCGCTACTACCATGATGTTTAATACCATTTAACGCATCGATAAAGTATTTTCCATACACATTAAAATACTGTTGAGCTACAGCCTTTTTCTCCAGCCGTAATTGACGCATTGCTTCAAAGTATGTTGATTGTTGCTGATTGGAGTCGGCTTTGTCTGCATACTCAAACATGCTGTCATCGATAGTGGAAAACAATGACTTCATATTTTTTTGCAAATGCTTTAAAGCAATTTCATTTACCGATTTAATGTGTGCAGGAAACTTACTGATTTCAGAATCCGTATTTCCAATCAAGTCTTCTACAACTTCTTGTTTCTCTGACGTATTACTACTATTTTCTGACGGTAAAGCCATGACTTAAATCCTCAGTCCCCAATTATCCTTATTTATAGACTAGATTACGGTGGCGCAATATTCTGTGACCAGGTTCAAGCTATGACTGCCAACCACGCGCATAATTTATAGAACTAATTACGGCGGCTTACTGTTTGACTTAATTCGATGTTAGAAAATGGAAATCTGATTGTGGAATATACGGAGAAGACAAGACTGATAACCACTACAGCGAGCCTGCAATGGCACGTCGCTGATTAATAGAAAAAACTAAATGGCAGAAATCTGGATAAATAAGCTAAATAAAGAGTGGAACTAGCGAGCCTGGCCTTGCCTCGCCCTTACAACATAGGCAATTTCTTCTTTCAGGATTTCTTCATCGACCTGCTTTTCGAAATTATCACGCCAGCCTTTGGGATAATCTTTTAACATGGCATGTTTAGTTGTTCTGCAACGATGCATGGAATCTCTGACGATTGCCTCTGGATCACGGTTCTGATAAACACCCTTGTTAGTGGCCAGGGAAACACATTGTTTGTAGTTTTGCACAGCGGCAATTCGTTGTTCCTTGTTGGGTAAGATAAGCTCTTGTTGAGATGTACAGGCGACGAGAGAAAACATCAAAACTAATGCCGGCAACAGCATCGAAATACTAAAAAACTTATCCATTACACTACCTCATTGAGACTCGATATCACTGTGGTCTTCACACCACAAAGCACTAAAATCTGGAACAAGCTGAAAATTCCTGTTACTTGCTACTTACGAAGTTGATTACGGCAAGACTGTTACGGTTGATAGGAATACATTATCAGTCCCGTCTTCGAATGATTTAACAATCCGCGACGTAATCAACATCATAAAAAACTGCTGATCGAATTTCCACCTCAAAATTGGTTTTCGAATCACAATTGTGAGCCACTTCTCAGTCTAATAACTATGTTGCTGATTTTCTGTACAAATTTCTGTGTTCTTCGAATGAGCAACAAAAATCTACATTCACTCACGCTAGAAATTATTGCACCCGACAGGAAACCTGGCAATTTCAGAATATTTAATCATAATTTAAGATATAAACATCTATTTATTGAAGAAATAGATAAATAAACTATAGTTAGCTCAGTGACTTAAGAAGATATATTACGTAGTACGACATTTTTCTGACGTTATTTACTTAAATACCTCGTTTATTCGGAGATAAACTGACAGAACCAATGGTTATGACTGAAACGTCATCAATAAAACGAAAGCAAAAAAAGCCGCATATGCTGCTGCGTCGAGCGGGTAAATTATTTACCGGACCATTTAAGAAACCTGCCCGCTTCGATAAGAACTCACCAGAAAATCCCCAACAAATAGAAATTCTAAAAAAACAGCTCAAATCTCAGGAACTACAACTAAGAAGAAAAAACCATCGCCTGCAACGCACTCAGAGCGAACTGAACAAGGCGCACGAGCAATACACTGAGCTTTATAACCTGTCGCCCATAGGCTTCTTCAATTTATCCCGTAAGGGCGTAATTCTAAATGCCAATAAAAAAGCGGCGGATCTGCTTGGGTGGAATATTGACCAGATTGTTAACAAACCACTTTCAACTTTTGTGCACCACACCAGTTTAAATACTTACTTTGACTTTATATCTGATCCCAGGGTAGTTCGTCCGCCATCAGTATGTGAATTAAAGTTTGTTCGCCAAAGAGGAATGCCATTCGAAGCATTAATGGAAGTCTCCTGTCATCGCAACAAACGAGGCGCTATTACTGACATAATAGTGTCAATAAGCGACATTACAGAAAGTAAAGAATATGAACATGCCTTGCTCGCGGAAATGGATAGAGCCCAGGTTACTTTACATTCTATTGGTGATGGCGTAATTACCACTGACGCTGACGGGATCATTGATTATATGAATCCTATCGCGGAGAATCTAACCGGTTGGTCCACAGAAATGGCGATTGGCAACCGGTTACAAACTGTCTTCCATGTCGTTAATGAAAAATCACAAAAACCCATCACCAATGCAGTCAGGCAATGCCTGAAAGCCAACCGCGTAATCACATTGGGCGAAGAATGTGTGCTTATCGGCAAGCACGGACAAAAATTTGCTATCCAGCAATCCATCGCACCGTTAAAACACCGAAACGGGAACGTACTGGGTATTGTTGTTGTGTTTAGCAATGTTACTGAAGCGCGTAATATGGCCCAGCAAATTGCTCATCAAGCCACTCATGATTCTCTCACAGGCCTGGTAAATCGACGTGAATTTGAAAAGCGACTCAGCAATGCCATAAAAGGCAGCAAGAACAGCCTCACCCATCACTGCCTGTGTTACCTGGATCTGGACCAGTTTAAAATCGTTAATGACACAGCCGGCCACGTGGCAGGGGATGAACTGTTGCGAAGGCTTACCATTCTCCTGAAATCAAAAATCCGTTCTCGAGATACACTGGCCCGTTATGGTGGTGACGAATTTGGACTGTTGCTTGATAATTGCCCCCTGGAACGAGCCTTTAACATTGCCAACTCGTTACTATCAGCAGTGCAAAACTTCAACTTCGAATGGGGAGGCCGTACTTTTAAAGTCGGGGTAAGCATTGGATTAGTACCGGTCACCGAAAACACGTCTAATACTGCTGAAATTATGAGCCAGGCGGATGTAGCATGTTATGCTGCGAAAGACCTGGGACGAAACCAGGTTCACATTTACGAGAATACGGATAATAAACTTGCCCAACGCCATTCTGAAATATTACGGGTGGCAGACATCACGGACTCGATAAAAGCTAATCGATTCCGCCTATATTGCCAGCCTATTGCTCCATTACAAACATCGGACGATGATCCTGAACATTATGAATTGTTAATTCGGTCCATCGATTCAGAGGGGAAAATTGAATTACCGGAAACGTTTATACCCGCTGCCGAGCGTTACGGCATGATGGCTACGATTGATCGCTGGGTTATTCACTCTGCATTTCGCCGCTATGTTGAACTCTTCGATCAGTCTGAAAATATCAAAATCGCCATTAACCTTTCAGGAAACTCACTTGCTGATTCATCGCTTTTACAATATGTGCGAGAAAACATCGATGAGTCAGGCGTGCCATCACGAAATGTCTGCTTCGAAATAACCGAGACCGCTGCGATCAGCAATCTGGAACAGGCCAGGACGTTTATTACAGAACTAAAAACGCTGGATTGTCAGTTTGCA
>NZ_CDLKIE010000125.1:0-3711 GCF_975902315.1 Kaarinaea lacus
TCGCCAACAATGGCCCGATCGTCGACTGGTCCTGGCCTTTCAACCGCATCGTTATTCCAGAACGCGGGATTTGTTTGATGATTTTACACAAGTGTTATCCGAGGTTGATGTGCTGGTACTAACCGAAGTATTTGCAGCGGGTGAAGAGCCTGTTGCTGGTGCGGATGGCAGGGCGCTCAGTCGATCCATTCGGGCACGAGGCGGTGTAGACCCGATTTTCGTGGAAGACGTGAATGATTTGCCTAATGTATTAAGCGGCATTGTGCAGGACAGGGATATTGTGTTGACGGCAGGCGCAGGAAACATTGGTAACGTGGCTTTAAGTTTACCGAAGCGGTTGTCGGGAGATGATCAATGATGGCTGCGCAACGCTATACAGAACTACGCGGCACTTTGCGCCACGACGAGCCCATGACTAAACATACTTCCTGGCGTGTAGGTGGTACGGCGGATCGTTATTATCAACCGGCTGACATTGATGATTTGGCTTTGTTCTTTTCGCAGCTTGATAGCAATGAACCAGTTAGCTGGGTTGGTTTGGGTAGTAACTTGTTGGTACGTGATGGTGGAATTCGCGGCACCGTGATAGCCACTAGTGGTATGTTGAATGGCCTGTCAAAGATTTCGGATATTACAGTACGTGCCGAGGCAGGTGTGGCTTGCGCCAAGGTGGCGCGCTTTTCTGCACGGCAGTCATTACAGGGCGCGGAATTCCTGGCGGGTATTCCTGGAACCATGGGTGGTGCATTAGCGATGAATGCCGGGGCATTTGGTGGTGAAACCTGGAGTATTGTAAGCGCAGTTGAAACTTTGAGTCATGATGGGACGATCAATCGCCGTTTACCCGCAGAGTATGAGATAGCCTATCGCTCAGTAAAAGGTCCACAACAGGAATGGTTTGTTGCGGCAGAGTTGACATTGCAACCAGGTGATAGCGAAACATCACTGGCCAGGATTAAGGAGTGTTTAAGCAAGCGCGGTGATACCCAACCCACTCAACAACCCAATGCCGGTTCGGTATTCAAGAATCCACCCGGTGATTTTTCGGCGCGGTTGATCGAGGCGAGCGGATTAAAAGGTTATTGCATAGGTGGTGCTTGTGTCTCGGATAAGCATGCCAATTTTATTGTTAATACCGGAGCTGCGAAGGCTGCCGACATAGAAAGTTTGATCAATTACGTGGCAGAGACCGTGAAACAACAGCACGGTATTGCATTGGAGCGTGAAGTGAGAATTATCGGCGAGGCGTTGGCATGACAAACAATATAGATCCGAAGGTATTTGGCAAAGTCGCCGTGTTAATGGGTGGCCAGTCCGCAGAGCGTGATGTGTCCTTGAAAAGTGGTAATGCAGTTTTAAATGCATTAACTGCGCAACACGTGAATGCTCACGGTATCGATGTGGGACACAATATTTTGTCGGTATTGAGCTCCGGCCATTTTGACCGTGTGTTTATCGCATTGCATGGACGAGGCGGTGAAGACGGTACCATTCAAGGGGCTTTGGAAATTCTTGGTTTGCCGTATACCGGTAGTGGAGTTATGGCTTCAGCACTGGCAATGGATAAGCTGCGTACCAAATACGCGTGGATGGGGCAGGGCCTACCGACACCGGGCTATTGTACGTTAACAGCGGATAGTGATTTTGATGCAGTGATCAAGCAATACGGATTACCTTTGATGATCAAGCCAGCGCACGAAGGGTCCAGTATTGGAATGTCAAAAGTAACCCAGGCGGACCAATTAGAAGGTGCTTACAAAAATGCGGCCAAATATGATTCTGAAGTGTTTGCGGAACAATGGATAACCGGGACGGAATATACCGTGGCAATTTTGGCTGATACTGCCTTACCCGTCATTCGACTGGAGACTCCGCATGACTTTTATGACTATAAGGCCAAATATGTATCGGATACCACGGGTTACCATATTCCATGTGGGCTGGGTGGTGCAGAAGAGAAAGCTTTGCAGGACCTGGCGTTGAAAGCGTTTAAAGGTGTGGGTGCATTTGGCTGGGGTCGTGTCGATGTGATCTGTGATAAAAATGGAAGTCCATATTTAATTGAGCTTAATACGATACCAGGACTAACTGACCATAGCCTGGTTCCCATGTCAGCCAGGGCAGCGGGCATTGAATTTGAAGAGCTAATGATTCAAATATTGCAAACGACCTTAACGGAAAGAAGCTAGGGTTGGGTTACGAATGGGTGCAAGAAAAATTAAGCAGCAAAATAATGAGTCGCAACTGGCGCAGGTTTTAACTGTTGGCCGGATAAAAATGTTGTCGATCGGCACAGTGCTGATGTTATGTGGACTGTTTATTTACAAATTATATTTGCCCACCACATTGCCATTTAAAAAGATACAGGTGTTTGGAACTTTGCAGTGGGTGGATCGAGACAAACTTAACAGTCTCGTATTAGGTGATATCGATGGCGGGTTTTTTAGTTTAAATGTAAAGGGTTTGAAACATAATCTTGAGCAGCTGCCCTGGATTAATGCGGTGTCAATCCGACGGGTTTGGCCAGACGTATTGCAACTTGTGGTAACGGAACAACAGCCCGTTGCAGTCTGGAATGATGAATCGATTGTCAATCAAGATGGAGAATTGTTTATGCCAGCTATGGAACAACTCCCTGATGAAATGGTGCAGATCACAGGTCCTACAGGAATGTATAAAACACTTGTGGAACATTACAAGGCTTTATCTGCGATGACAGAGGATTTGGGTTTGCGGATTACTAACATTTTCGTGAATGACCGACGAGCAATGCGGGTAACGCTTTCCAATGGTGTTCAGCTGTTCATGGGAAGAGTTCGCGATACGTCAGATAGTGGCACCGAGATGATGCGTTTTGTTCGCGCTTATAAAGCAACCCTTGCTCCACAAATAGACCGGGTTAAATTTGTGGACTTGCGTTACACCAATGGTGTTGCGGTGCGCTGGAAACAACAGGTTGGCTTGCACGGTGAAAACGGTTTACACGGTAAAAATAACTCACATATAAAAAGTAACAATCGCGTAACTAAGGCAGGATAAGAGTAGTTACGCAGGGATAATTATATGGCAAAACGTTCAGATCAAAACTTGATGGTTGGATTGGATATCGGCACTTCGAAAATTGGCGCTATTGTTGCTGATCTGGGACCGGAAGGGGAAATTGAAGTCATTGGTATCGGTTCGCATCCATCAAAAGGTTTGAAGAAGGGTGTCGTGGTGAATATTGAATCTACCACGCAGTCCATACAACGAGCTGTGGAAGA
Source organism: Kaarinaea lacus (assembly GCF_975902315.1). Taxonomy (NCBI): domain Bacteria; kingdom Bacillati; phylum Cyanobacteriota; class Cyanophyceae; order Nostocales; family Nodulariaceae; genus Kaarinaea; species Kaarinaea lacus. The sequence goes on from NZ_CDLKIE010000125.1 coordinate 3,264, forward strand.
GGCCGAGCTAATGGCTGGTTGTCAAATTGATTCGGTGTTTGCCGGAATCGCGGGCAGCCATATTCAAAGTTTGAATTCACACGGCATCGTCGCAATACGCGACAAAGAAGTCGCTCAGGCGGACGTTGACAGGGTGATTGATGCCGCAAAGGCGGTGGCTATTCCAGCGGACCAGAAAATGCTGCACGTGATTCCGCAGGAATTTGTGATTGATGATCAGGATGGAATTCGTGAACCCGTAGGCATGTGTGGTGTACGTCTCGAAGCTAAAGTTCATCTTGTTACGGGTGCTGTAAGTGCGGCGCAAAATATTGTTAAGTGTGTACGCCGTTGTGGCCTGGAAGTGGATGACATTATTCTGGAGCAACTGGCATCCAGCTATGCGGTGCTGACGGAAGATGAAAAAGAGCTGGGTGTTTGCCTGGTTGATATAGGTGGAGGCACTACA
>NZ_CDLKIE010000126.1:0-3225 GCF_975902315.1 Kaarinaea lacus
GCGGCATGGTGGGCCTGCTGCTGGCCAACGCACTAGCGGATCACGGCCTGTCCATTGCCATGGTTGAAGCCGCACCGCAGGCACCCACATGGAACCAGCAGCAGTTTGATATGCGTGTGAGTGCCATTACGCGTGCATCACAACATATATTAGCAACACTGGGGGTATGGCAGGATATCGAAGCCATGCGCATCAGCCCGTTCCGCGAAATGTATGTCTGGGATAGCTCAGGTGATGGTGTTATTCATTTTGACAGCGCCGATATTGGTCAAGCCTGCCTGGGACATATCATTGAAAACAGTGCTATCCAAACCGCGCTATATAAGCACTTACAGACTTTCACTAACATCCAGTGGTTTCAACCAGCCACACCCACTGCACTCAATATCAGCCAGGACAATGTTACTTTATCCCTGGACAATCAAATTCAAATACGCGCCCGCTTAATCGTCGGTGCTGATGGTGGTCGCTCCTGGGTGCGAGAGCAAGCCGGTATTAGTATTCAGTCCACTGACTACAAACAAACGGCTGTTGTAGCTACCATTAAGACTCAACGCTATCACCAGGAAACTGCCTGGCAACGGTTTTTATCGACTGGGCCATTAGCTTTCCTGCCATTATCCGATGGTTATAGTTCTATTGTCTGGAGTACGACCCCTGACCACGCTGAATCATTGTTAGCGATGGATGATGACACATTCAAACAAACCCTGGCCGAAGGATTTGACAATAAACTGGGAGCGATAGTGGAAGCCAGCCCAAGAGCAAAGTTTCCCTTGCGCAGTCAACATGCAAAAAATTATGTTAAAAATCGGCTGGTACTTATTGGTGACGCCGCCCACACTATTCATCCCCTTGCAGGACAAGGCGTTAATCTCGGTTTCGCCGATGCCGCAACCCTGGCAGAGGTTCTCATTGATACCCAGAAAGCAGAAAAAGACATAGGAAGTTTCAAATCACTACGACGTTATGAGCGATGGCGCAAAGGAGATAACCTCGCTATGCTATCTGCGATGACGGGATTCAAGACCTTATTTAGCAACAACAACGTATTATTAAAATCATTACGCAATACCGGATTGAACCTGGCCAATAATATTGCGCCGGTTAAAAATGCCATCATCCGCCATGCGATGGGGCTGGAGGGCGATTTATCAAAACTGGCACGCTGCGAACGATTATAACGCACCCAATAACAACAGACTGCATTCTCGCAAAGAGTAATTTTATTCATGAAAATACTTAACCTTGCCGCCATCCTTGTCACGCTTGCGGCAATTTTCAGTTATATCAACCATCGTTATATTCGCCTGCCCACCACGATCGGTTTAATGCTGATTGCGTTGCTCATGTCAATGGCATTACTCATTATGGGTTACCTTGGCTTTACCAGTATTGAACAATACGCACAGGAAATATTAGCCAGCGTGGATTTTAATACCACGCTTATGCATGGCATGTTGAGCTTTCTATTGTTCGCAGGTGCGTTGCATGTCAACCTGAGTGACCTTGCCAATCAAAAATGGATAATAGCTATACTGGCAACTTTCGGTGTTACCTTATCCACGTTTTTAATTGGCGCAGCGACATGGTATGTACTGGGCTGGATGGGTATTCAACTGCCGTTTATCTATTGCCTGTTGTTTGGCGCACTAATTTCGCCCACTGACCCCATTGCCGTCATGGGCATATTGAAAATCGCGGGCGCACCAAAAACACTGGAAACCAAAATAGCCGGCGAATCACTCTTTAATGATGGAGTTGCCGTGGTAATTTTCCTTGTCTTGCTTTCCATAGCAACCAGTGACACAGAAATGACGGCGGGCCATGTAACTTTATTATTCGTTGAAGAAGCCGTAGGCGGTATTATCTATGGCCTGGTGATTGGTTTTATCACTTACTATATGCTCAAAAACGTGAACAATTACCAGGTCGAGATTCTGCTCACGCTGGCACTGGTTATGGGTGGCTATGCACTGGCTTTTGCAATCCACGTATCGCCGCCCCTGGCAATGGTGGTGGCAGGACTGATTATTGGCAACCAGGGTCGCCAATTTGCCATGTCAGAATACACCAGAGAGCATCTTGATACTTTCTGGGAATTAGTGGATGAAATATTAAATGCAGTATTGTTTGTACTGATCGGCCTTGAATTACTGGTACTGACTTTTATTGATGACTATCTGTTTGCCAGCCTGTTAATGATTCCTATTGTAATCATTGCCCGGTTCATTAGTGTCGGTTTACCCGTTGGAATTTTACGGTTCAAACGGGAGTTCAGCCCGCATGTCGTAAAAATTCTCACCTGGGGTGGTATTCGGGGTGGCATTTCCGTAGCGCTCGCCCTGTCATTACCCAACGGCGCGGAGCGAGAACTAATCCTTTCTTTGACCTATGTAGTGGTCATCTTTTCAATCGTGGTACAGGGCTTAACGATTGGTAAACTGGTGCGCGCCAGTGCTGCATCATAAACCGGTTCAACGTTTTTCATTTAACTGGTAAGGCACCACATTTTCCTGCTCATTGGGATCGTCGCGCACCACAATGCCGATCGCTGTCTCCGTATTACTAAGATTTATCGGTTGATGCGGAAGGTTAGGTGGAATAAACACGAAATCCCCAGTTTCATTGATTACGGATTTCTTGAGCCCTTCCCCGTAGCGAGTTTCCACTCGCCCCTGCAGCACATAAATCCCGGTCTCAAAATCCTTGTGATAGTGTGGCTCCGCCCTGGCGCCAGGGGGAATCACTACCAGGTTCATGGACAGGTGTTTCGCACCCACGGTGTTGCGTGAAATCCCCAGGAAATAAGGCAATTGTTGCCGGGTGAGCACCTCCTGAGAGGGTCGCACAGTAACGATTTCGGTGCCGTATTCAGCCGTTGTTGTATTTACTCCACTATCATATTCGTCCATTACAAACGCTCCTGGTTACGCCAATAAAATGGATTCGGTTCGATTCAACATCTTTTTCACTTTTCTCCGGCCACTCATTTTTTTCAAAAAAGTAGTTGATAATCTAAATGAGAATCATTATCATTTGCATTAAGAACTATCATTAATATTATTAAGGAAACCAGATAACCATGAACTTCGTCGTCCGCTCCCTCGCCCTTACAGCACTATTAATTGTTAGCCAGATCATTCAAGCTGCTGATTCTATTGTAGTTTATTCCGGTCGCAGCGATAAGTTTGTGAAACCTGTTATCAATGAATTTAGCAAACA
>NZ_CDLKIE010000127.1:0-7115 GCF_975902315.1 Kaarinaea lacus
CCTGGAAGGCGATCAGTACACTGAGTTTGGGGAAAAACAAAACGATCGAAAATTCGAATTGCGAGCAAGATATTATTTTTAAGCGTTTGACGATTGTCTGGAAATGACAATAATGATTAGTGGGTGCCTTTTGATCAAACAATCTCCTGAAAGGATTATCCGATTATTACTAACGAAACACTATAGTTTCAACAAGATGTTGCTTAAACAACAAGTTTCAGCAAGCCGGACTGACGACTTACTATACACTATAATTCTGCCATCCTGGTAGGACGTTCAGATCTCGTAAGACTTGGTGTGGACTGGTTTTATTTGTTTAACCAGAAAACCGCAGTGTATATCGATGGAATGGCAGGGTTGAATGTTGCGGCGCCCGATTATGGTATTCGCAGCGGTGTTATATTCTGGTTTTGAAACGCGAAACAGTGTGAGAGTGATTGAAAAATCGGCCTGAACAGGTTTCAGGTTTTACGTTATGCAGCCTGGTGTCGGGATTTTTTGGGTTCAAGTAAGGCGCGTATCTTGTTGAGCAACTGTTCCTGTTCTTCAATGTTCTCAATGACAACGCTGGATATGGATTCCTTTGCTAACCATTCTTTATCTTTATCGTTCAATTCAGTGCCGGCTAAGGCTACTAAGGGTATTGCAGCAGTTTGTTCGTTGGCCTTCAACTGTTTTATTAGGTCATAGATTTCAGCGTTGTCGTGTTTTAGTTCTATAATAATGAGAGAAGCGGGGTGTTGCTGGATAGTTTGTATGGCAAGCTCGCCAGTTTCCACCGTCGTGGCGCGGTAGCCTTGTTGTTCAAGCGCTGCTTGCAATTGCTGCTGTAAAAGTATTTTATCAGTAACAATCATTATCGGGCCGTGGTGTTTTTTACGAACCCATTTTTTTACTGCTGCGCCCAGGATATCCCAGTTTATCGGCTTAAACAGGTAATCGTCAGCCCCGAGAGAAAATCCGAGACCGCGCTCGTCGAGTTGAGTCAGCATTGCGACGGGGATGTGTTTGATTTCCGGATCGGATTTAAGCTGCTTTAATGTAGCCCAGCCGTCCATTCCAGGCATCATCACATCTAATGTTATTACACTAGGCTTGATTTGTTTTGCCAGTAACAATCCTTCTCTTCCATTTGGTGCGGTTACGATATTAAAACCTTCTTTGTGCAAGTAGCGTGTTACGAGATTGCATATGTTAGGATCGTCATCAATAACCAGTACTGTGCTTACGGTTTTACGTCGTTCGTCCCCAATTGCGGGCGTTTGCAGACAACGTTTTGTTGATTTAACGATAGTTTGTCCAGCGTACTCGTGTGTCGCAGACTTATCTGCAACATTTGTGTCGAGCCATACGGAAAATGTTGTGCCTTTGCCCGATTCGCTTGTGACACTTATTTCACCACCAAGCATAGTACAAAAACGCTGCGTTATTGCTAGTCCGAGTCCGGTGCCACCATATTTCCGTGTGGTAGAGCCATCTGCTTGCGAGAACGGCTGGAAAATGTGCTCAATTTGATCGTTAGTCATTCCAATGCCAGTGTCTTCTACATCAATCTGGACGAATACCTGCCCATCCATGTCCTGTTTTTTTAATTTAACGAAAATATCTCCGTTTTCAGTAAACTTGGATGCATTGCTAATCAGATTAAATACTATTTGCCGTATTTTTGTTATGTCTGAACGTACGTTGCCGAGCTCATCATCATATTGCACTGTTAACTGGTTGTGGTTCTTTTCAACGAGCGGTTGCACAGTGACAACCACTTCTTCAATGAGCGCATTTAGATCAAAGACTTCCAGATAAAGTTCCATTTGCCCAGCTTCGATTTTCGACAGGTCAAGTATTTCATTAATCAGTGATAGCAGATGTCTACCTGCATGTTTTATCTGACCGAGGTCTGGAGCAAGGTCCGTGAAGCCACCATCAATTGCATCTTCTTCCAGCATTTCGCTGTATCCAATGATGGCGTTTAGTGGTGTTCGTAATTCATGACTCATGTTGGCGAGAAATTCTGATTTAGTTCTATTTGCAATGTCAGCCTGTTCCTTGGCGATGACCAGGTTGTTTTCGCTTTTTTCCCTGCGCTTTTCTTCTTTTCTAATGACGATAACAGTAAAAAAACCAATGGTGGCAAAGACCAGTGATATGATCAACGACTGTATGATTATATTTTTATTATATTGTTTAAAAAGGTATGGCTTATGTAAGTCAGTGGCATGCCATACGGTTCCAGTTACCGGGGATTGAAAAAGAATTCGATCTTTTTCCTGTGCAGTAAGTTGGTAATTATTGCGATCCAGGTGATTTCTTGCCCCTGTAGATGTAACTTCAATCAATGATTTTAATTCCGGGTAAACCAACATGAGGTCATGCCCCAATGCCTGGGAGCTTTTTAACAGGCCTTTGAATATGTCAGCATCAAAACTTATTAACAGTATTCCATTGTTAGCACCTTCGCCTAAGGAGGCCATGATGTCGAAATGGTAAGCCTCTGGATTTGGATGGATTCGTGGATGGTAGAATTCTGTTTTTGCGAAATGTTTAATATCATCTTTACAATACTCACCGACGAAGCCATCGAAATCTTCAAAATAGGTGGCACCGCTTGAATTTGCCACGGTGAACGCAATGTAATTCGGAAAGTAGGTGGCAATTTGTTCTTCTAATTCATTATAGAGCTGCTCATCGTCTGGCTTTCTGACAAAGCGCTGGATTAAATTCAGTTTTTGTTGGCCAAACAATTCAACCAGGCGTTTTTTTTCCGCGACAAACTGGGATACTTCCACCGCCACACTGGCCGTCGCGTGTTTTGCGGTTGATTGATGATAGGCGTGAAAGTCATTAATACGTATGAGTGCAACCCATACGAGAAGCATCACTGCCGCGAACAACATGAGCGTGACGAACAGTACGTATTTTTTTGATGTGATAAACGCCTTTGATGTCATAGTGAATAGTTACTTAGAATTTTAAAATTGTTAGCAACATAACAGGGCGTATCGCGTAACTTGAAAAACTGAGAAATTTTGAATGCAGAAATTTAATAATCTTTGGATCATAAGAACTTATCGGATTATTCGATAAAATTCTTGAGTCAAATTGCTAGCTATATGATTTTGTGTAAATAGCAATAAAAGTATAATAATCAAAAAGATATGATGTATAATTCAAGTATTATAGAGGTGAGATTTATGGATTTTTCATTTTGGATCAGGCTTTGTTAAATCACAGTACAGGGTGTCTGGCAATACGCGATATTAGATTTGCAATTTCAGGATTCAGGCAAAAACTTGATTATTAGCATTAGCGAAATACCCAGAAAAAAAGCCAGGAAGTTTTGTATGTTTGTCGACAGGTTTTCGTGTTCCTTAATTTCAGGAATCAGGTCAGAGGCACCAATATAAATAAAATTGCCCGCCGCAAATGGAATCAGGAAAGAAACATCAATAGTGAAAGCGCAGGTGTTGCCATCGGTATGGCGCTTGTCGCATCGAAACGATTTCCGGAGTATCACCAGATATTATTGTCAGTCGCTATAGGTACGACTGCCTTTTTTGAAATCGTAGGACCCATATTGACTCGCCAGGCGTTAAACCGAGTGTATGCTGCTTAATATATTTGATTTTGCAGGGAATCTGATATACCCGGCCATGCATATGTATTGTAGTTAATTTGCATGGAAAAGGACTTTTAATGACAGAAATCAAGTAAAAAAAGTTTCAAATACATAAAGTTGCAAAAAGTAATACAAAAATAACTAACAAAAAATGGTGTTGGTTGCATAAAAATATTCTTTGGAATTTGGAGACTTTATTGGGCTGTGGACATTCTGGGAGAAAAAGCGACTGGTGCTATTCCATGCTTAAACGATGTGCACAAGATATTTAAGGACACAATGAATTTAATCTCAGAGACATACTTAACTAAAGTCTTGATATTTTCCGCGAGTATTACGTTGCTGGCTCAATCAAGTTTCCTGTTCGCACAACCCGTAAACGTGTCCGAAGAAAAGGGATTTAGACCCACGCTACGCGAAGCGATCGATGCAGCTTACCAACGGCACCAACAACAACTGATTCTTAAAGCAAACGCCAGGCAGGTATCGGCACAACAGGATCGCAGTCGCAGCCTGTTGCCTGGTCCACCGTCATTAGATATAAGTGTTAAGAGTGACCAGGTTGGTAGCGATGAGGGGTATCGTGAATATGAAGCCGGGATTGAACTACCATTATGGCGGATTGGACAACGCGGTACTGAGCAGCAACTGGCATCCATCAGTCAATCATTGTTACTACAATCAGAAGCATCATTACGATTAATCGTAGCGGGGAAAGTGCGGGAATTAATGTGGAATGCCTCGCTTTTAAAAAATGACGAGATTCTCGCAGAAAAAGAAAAACAGACGGCTGAGACCCTGGAACAAAATGTATCGAGGCGTGTTGAATTAGGCGAATTAGCCAGGACCGATTTATTGTTGGCACAAACACATACGCTACATAAAAAATCTGCACTCGTTCAGGCAGTAGCTGACTTGCGAACTGCATTAAATGACTACCACCTGATAACCGGGTACACTCAATTGCCACGGCAGCGATTCGAACAACGCTCAGAAGCAGAGAGCTTGCCGTTAGAGCATCCCCTGTTAAGAGAATTAGATCTGCTAATTCAACAGGCCAGGGCAGAATATGAAACCACATTAAAAACGGTCGGTGATAACACGAATCTATTCCTGGGTGCGCGACGAGAACGTGGTGATGCGAATACAGAATATAATAATGCAATCGCACTGGGCTTGAGCGTTCCATTCGGCAGGCATACTTATTCCAAACCTCAGATCGTGTCACAGGACAAAGTAGTCGCAGAATTACAGACGCAACGTCAGTCTTTGATGCAACAACTTAACAGTAAATTTTTTGCTGCCCGGCAGGAACTCGCGGCTCTCGATGAACGTCTCGAACTTGAGGAAAGACTTAACAGCATAGCCCAGGAAAATTTACGTCTGGCGAATATTGCTTTTTCTGCGGGTGAAACTGATTTAGTGCGCTTATTGCAAATCCAGAGCGCTGCTTTTACTGCGGAGCGCAATGAAAAGCAACTGAAAATAATGCGCCAGCGAGCCATATCCCGTTTTAATCAGGCGGCCGGAGTGATGCCATGAATAAACTTCATTGGTTAATAGTTATTTGCCAGGTAATTGCCTCTGTGGCATATGCTTCACATGAAATCATAGTTTCTCAACAACAAATACGGCAATTGGGGATTACATTAGCACCCGTCGAGGCTGCCAGTAGCTTAACAACAGACCGCTTACCCGGACAGGTCGTTATTCCGCCGCAACAGGAACGGGTGGTTAGCGCTCCTTATGCTGGGTTAATTGTCAGCATGCAATCAGCACTTAGCGATGATGTGAATAAAGGGCAGGTATTGGCGGAACTGGAAAGCCCGGGCCTGGTGAGTTTGCAGCGGGAGTTTTTGCAGGCCCTAACTGATGCGAACCTGGTTAAAACCAACTTTATACGCGATGAAACGTTGTTTAAGGAAGGGATTATTGCAGAACGACGCTACCTGGAAACGAAAGGTCAATATGAACAGACATTGGCAACCGTTAATGAAAAAAAACAAACACTAAAATTGGCGGGCATGAGCCAGTCCGACATCCAGACATTGGAAAAAACCCGTTCATTATCCAGCAACTTAAAAGTCACAGCCCCCATCAGTGGAGTTGTATTAGAAGCCATCGCTAAAACCGGTCAACGTGTCGACACCGCCCAGCCACTGTACAGAATAGCTAAACTCGAACCGCTGTGGCTGGAGATAAAAGTACCGGTTGACCGTATGCAGGGTATTGCAGTAGGGACAGCTGTTGAGACGCCCTGTCCTGGTGTCAGCGCCAACGTCACATTGATTGGTAAAAATGTAAATCCTGAAAGCCAGACATTACTGGTGCGTGCAGAAGTCAGTGGTGACGATCGCGGTGTTTGTTTGCATCCAGGACAATTTGTTCAACTGAGATTAAAACTGGCGACAACACAGGCCAGGTTTCGCGTTCCCTCTACTGCTATAGTGCGAAGTAGCAATCAATATTTTGTATTCGTGCATATTCCGGCCGGCTTTGAACCCAGGCAAGTAGAGGTTGTTGGTAAACAGGCTAACTACACTGTTATTAGTGGCGGCGCGCTCAGTACTAGCGAACGGGTGGCTATCAGCGGATTAGCAGCGATTAAAGCTGCGTGGATGGGCATCGGAGGCGGTGAATAATGCTGGAGCGTTTGATTCAGTTTGCCCTGACTCAGCGTATCTTCTTTTTGTTGCTCGTTGCGGTATTAGTGGGAGGAGGGCTCATAGCGTTCCGGGACTTACCCATTGATGCATTTCCCGATATATCATCCCCTCAGGTAAAAATTATCATCAAAGCACCCGGAATGACTCCCGAAGAAGTTGAAGCGCGCATTACCGCTCCCATTGAAGTGGAAATGCTGGGTATTCCCAACCAGGTGATGTTGCGATCGCTGGCCAAATACGGGTTAAGTGATATTACAGTCGATTTCGGCGACGGCACTGATGTGTACTGGGCTCGACAGCAAGTCGCAGAACGCTTGAATGCTATTTGGGACGATTTACCTTCGGACATCAGTGGCGGAATTGCGCCACTGACTTCTCCTTTGGGAGAAATGTATATGTTTACTATTGAAGGTGGCGATTTAAGTTTAATAGAACGCCGCTCTTTGCTGGACTGGGTTATTCGGCCGGCATTACGTACAGTCGATGGTGTCGCAGATGTCAATGCGCTTGGGGGGCTGGTACGAAGTTTTGAAGTAATCCCTGATAATCAGCGAATGAATGCGCGAGGAGTAAGTATATCCAGTTTGCAGCAATCTCTGGCATCTAACAATCGCAATGATGGAGCGGGGCGTCTGATTGAAAGTGAAGAGACTTTACTGGTTAGAGTGGAGGGTAGTATTCGCAGCGTGGAAGATGTGCGTAACACTGTCATCAGGTCCAGAGATAACACGCCAGTGCGTGTTGGGGATGTAGCCGATGTTCGCATTGGTGCTAAAACCCGATACGGTGCGGTTACCCGCGATGGGAGTGGTGAAGCTGTGCAAGGTCTAATC
>NZ_CDLKIE010000128.1:0-4156 GCF_975902315.1 Kaarinaea lacus
GACATCGTTAATGCATTCTACTTGCATTAATTGTTCATATTTTAATAAGTTATATTAGCTGGTAATTGTTTTCCCGTCGATACATTAACTATAAACTTATAAATTAACTCACCCATCATTCGAAAGGAGAAAGTTGCCATGTTTGTCGTCACTAATAGAGTGCCAGTGGAACCTGAATGGCAGGAAAAGTTTGAAGACCGATTTCGCCAACGTGCCGGCCAGGTAGACAAACAGCCGGGATTCCTGCGCATGGAAATAATGCGTCCAGCCGATCACAATTCACCTTATCTGGTAATGACAGTATGGCGGGATGAACAAGCATTTCATGACTGGGTAGATAGTGAAGACTTTAAACTGGCACATAAGAATCCTTTACCCAAAGAAGCCTACAAAGCGACAGGTGGTGGTATGGAGAAACACACAATTATTATTTCTGCATCGGCTTAGGCTTAAGTCAGCAGACAGCGGAAAGACAACATTTTTTGCGTAGCATTTTTTATAACACTGGGATGTCGGTTTTCTGACAATGTTCGCTTTAATATATTATTGTTAATCAATTAATTAGTAGATCTCACCAGATTTAGTTTCATTTGCGGGATAAATAATGAGAGTGATTATGAACGGTGAACAGGCCAACACTTGAGAAACATGAGAAGATAAATGCGACAGGCAAAAAAAAATGCGTATAGCGACGAATCGCTATACGCTTCACTTACGAAAAGAATGCTAAAGAACATGTGTAGTGTAGTTATTTTTTTATCAATATTCAACTTTTTAATATAAAAATCCGATTTCAGATATTAAATGTGTGCGTAACCCGGCGAGTCTAGTCTAAGCAGTTACACAAGTTAAAACACGATGTCGAACCAGGAACTTTCTTTCATTTTAGATTCTGGTCAGATCTTTTTAGTGACAACCACCAACGCTGGCGCCTTGTCTTTAATATTAATTGAAGAAAACGTTTTAATATTAAGGTTTCGACCGCTTGATTGCTTCAAGAATTCCTGAACACTATTCGCTTCCTCACCGCCTCCTTGATGACCGACATAACTGACTACTGTAATGATGCCCCCCGGTTTGATCAATTGAATAGCCTGTTCCAGCGCACTAATGGTTGATGCAGTTTGTGTTTTAACAGACTTTTCGTTACCTGGTAAATAACCCAGGTTAAACGTAATCGCAGCAATATTCCCACGAAGTGTACTCCCAATGCTATCTAACAGGTGTTTATGATCAACGTTATATAATGTAACCCTGTCTTTCAATTGCAAACTGGCCAATCTTTGACTTGCCCTGGCAATAGCTTGTTGCTGTATATCAAAACCGAGCACCTTCCCTTCCGGTCCCACGCAACGCGCCAGAAACTCCGTGTCATATCCATTGCCCACTGTGGCATCGATAACCACATCCCCGGACTTGATCTGTTCAGACAAATAGCGCTTTGCCAGGGTAACCATGGATATGCCACTTTCAAAACGCTTTATGTCTACCGGCTCTGGTAAGGGCTCACCGCGTAAAAGGAAGTCAACCAGCCGTGATGCAAAATAAGGAATTAGCATTGAACCTTTTGAACCAAATCCATTGAATACGGTTAACTCGCATTGATCTGGATGAGTTCCAATGAATGGATTTTTATCTTTCGTGGTTGGTCTGATACCAGCTTTATGATTTATTACTGTCCATCCTTTATCGACACCTGTTAGTCGTTTACATGCATCCAGCAAAAGTGTTTTTGCTTCTTCACCTGGATTATCATCCTGCCATTGCCACTCATAAGTCGCTCCCACTTTTAGCGCTCCATCTGCTGCGGGCAATAACCAGTGCCCATCATTGAGTATTTTTACAGGCCTTGTCTGATCGTTCTTAACAGCGAGAATTTCTCCCTTTGATAATTGAAAAGGCAACCAACGAAACCACGGATTATCCATCGCATTAGCGCCTTCGCAGAATATGACACAATCAGCTTGATAAGCTTGCCAATGCACGCTGTCTTTATTCAACACAAGATCACTATAGTTAAATGTTGTTGCACAGTAAGCATTATGAGCCTCGAAATACATTCTCAGCGTTGTTAACAGTGCTGTAATATCCAGATAACCTGTATGATGTTGTTCAAAGCTCCCGAGTAAATCGTTGATACATTCACCGCTTTGTCCAGCCTGAAAGCTTTCACCAAGATAGGAACGGTAGGCATGATCGCCGCGCCGATTTTTATAGCGATCAATTTCTGCTTTTGATCGAAATATACGCAACATTGGCACCGGAAAGTAAAATTGCCGATGAAAGTGTTCCTCTAGTTGTCGATAACAGTTGATAGCAACAGGAAGACAGCTATCAACAAGTGTGGACTTTACCAGGCGTTGCCCCGTTATGGGATTTATCAACCCAGCTGCTACTTTTGACGCTGAGTTTTTTATATCGTTGTCTACAACTAATACCTTGCGTTCATGTTGCATTAATTGCCAGGCCACTATACTGCCTGCCAAACCTTGCCCCACGATCAAGTAATCGATTCTCATTGATTATTTATCAGACAATGTTCAGGTAAGCGTTTTGAATTCTTTTTGTTTCAATAACATAAGCTGGTTGAATATTGGTCAATATTAGAGAATTATATTAAGCTTACGTTCAGCTATTGACGAGTACTATAAACCCTACCTCAATTGTAACACTAACCCCCTAGTTACAATTAGACGCTCCCTTAAAAGCCCGCTCCCCCGCGGGCTTTTCTTTATTCAACGGTATTAATTTTTTTTAAACACAAAGTATCAATAGAAATATAACGATCTGTTATCAGTAGAACGTAATTTTAAATGGAAGGTGCAAAAACTCGCACAGTCGGCAAGTAGCCTGCAAAAAAGAACGCGTCCCTGCGGGTGTGATACGATTTTAACTGTGATGTAAGTACGGCTTTGATGATTAAAGCAGCTGTGATGTAACGACTGCTACGATGTCAGCTAAACAGTAATGTGAATCAAACTTAGTTCTTGCTTTCTTTAGTGTAGAAAACACCGGGGATCCAGCTCTTATGTAGCTTGGTAGTTTTCCCAAATTCCCTTTGAATTTCTTCATTGTTATTGTAGTCAAACTCAAAGTGCGATAGTCCTATTCGAACAACATCATTGTCTTTGAGTTTGCGTTCCCCAACTTCCTTATTGTTAACGTAAGTTTTATTGGTACTTTTCAGATCCTGTATACGATACTCTTTTACAAATCCATCTTCAGATACAGCAGCGGCGGTTATAACCGCATGGTGGCTACTTACTGTATCATCATGAAGTATTATATCGTTATCAGATGCTCTACCGATTTTTAATTCGGACCTGGTGATTGGAAACTCTTCCAGCACTTCACCATTCTGCATTTTAATAAGCTTAGCCATTTCTTATGTTCACCAATATAAGCTTTCAAAAGAATCTGTTGAATTCTGTTTTTTATATCGGCGTAACTTTGTAATCTAGCAGAGAAATATTGTGAGAAGTTTCTCAATTTGAAATGCAACTGCCTAAACAGCATATTGATAGCGGAATTGTGTGGCGATTTTCCCTGCCCCACACAATAGGAGGACTACTTATGGTGAATGTCGTATTTTCAATAAAATTTACCCCAAAACGATGTATAAGCTACTGGAATGGCTAATAAACCAGTTATTTATTGATTTTTGCAAAAATTTGCCGATAATTCCTGTTTCAGAAGCCAGTCGACTAACGGCTAACAATTCGCTTATAATTTCAGTAAGTTATTAACAACCTTGAGTGATGAATTGGAATCTCCACGCGAATATTCAGGCAATCTGCCTTATGCCAATTCCTCCGCAAGCCGATAAATCTCAATATTAGTCCTCTGTAAAAATACACAGCTAGCAACTCACAGGGAATCCTCCATGCCAATCGATTTTGACAGCGTGAAAAAAAGTTACGGCCGTTGCGTATTTACTCGTGAAGCAAAAGAAAGGTTTTTCAGCCAGTTTTACGAAACGTTTCTAAAGAGCCATCCTGACATCGGCCCTTTGTTCGTTGATACTGACTTTGATAAACAAATTTCGATGTTGAAAAATGCCGTCAGTATGTCGATCATGTATGGCGAAAAAAATGATGCGCTGGCAAAAGACGTACTCACCAATATTCGTCGCAGCCATTCACGGGAAAGACACAAC
>NZ_CDLKIE010000129.1:0-4109 GCF_975902315.1 Kaarinaea lacus
AAACGGAACAATTAATAATAATGGAACAATAAAATGCGTTTTTCCAAAACCAGTATTCTTGCCGGCTTACAGTGCGCCAAACATTTGTATTTAAAAATACATCATCCGGAACTTTCGACACCCGTCGTCTCACCAATGATGGTCACTGGAGAAGTGGTCGAGGAGCACGCGCGCCGAGAGTTTGTCGACGCAGCTTCTATTGAAAATCGCGGCAAGCTTGATCCGTTCAAATATACACAGGAGTTGATGGCGGACCAATCGGTCAAAGCCATATTTCAGGCGGCATTGAATTTTGAAGATGTGGAGGTCTATGTGGATGTACTCCAGCGTGAAGGTAACGCCTGGAGCCTGATAGAAATAAAAGCGGCCAGCGGTGTAAAGGATCATCATATCGATGATGTTACCATTCAGGCATGGGTGGCGTTGAATTCAGGGCTGCAAATCAATCGTTTCAAGCTAATGCATATCAACTCCGGTTTTGTATATCAGGGTGATCATGACTATTCTGATTTGTTCAACGTTGAGGAGATTACCGATAAAGTTAACGCTCACATAGCGTTTATCGGGAATTTTATTAACAAGGCGCGAAAAACAGTTGTTGAACCGCAGCCTGACATTCATGTAGGTAGTCATTGCAATAATCCCCATCTTTGTGAATATAAACCGTTTTGTGAGGCGCATGACGCCAGGTATCCGGTTTCTTTACTACCGAATGGCCATAAAGTTGCCAGTGAGATGATTGCGCAGGGTATTTATGACTTACGCAATGTGCCGGTAGAGGTGTTAAAAAGTGAAACCCATCTCCGGGTGCGGAATATAACAGTTCAAGGCGAGCCAGAACTGGATACTCAGGTAGCACACATTCTGAATCAACTTGAGTATCCACGCTATTTTCTGGATTTTGAATGTATTCAGTTTGCTATTCCGGTATGGACAGGCACCAGACCTTACCAGCAGATTCCCTTTCAGTTTTCCTGTCACATTCTAGATGAAAATGATGAGCGGATTCATGAGGAATTCCTTGACGTAACTGGTCTTGATCCGCGGCGGCAGTTTGCCGAGGCCTTAATTAAGGTATGCGGCGATTTCGGGCCAGTGATTGTATATAACCAGTCATTTGAAAAAAGAATTATCAGGGAGCTGGCAGAACGGTTTGAAGATTTATCGGAAGCGTTACTGGCAATCAATATCCGAGTATTCGATTTATTACCTGTCGTTAGAAAACATTATTACCATCCGGAGATGAAAGGATCCTGGTCAATTAAAAAGGTTTTACCTTGCCTTGTGCCGGAGTTGAGTTACGAATCAGTGGGGGAAGTGCAGGATGGTACCCAGGCGCAGCAGGCCTATTTACAAATTTATAATGGCATGCTGGATTCGCCAGGAAAGGATCGTCTAATTAAAGATATGAAAGCCTATTGCGCGTTGGATACGCTGGCCATGGTTAAAATTATGGATCGCATGCGTTCGGTTTAACGCAAATCTCTCCTGTCATGTCCTGTCACGCGTCAGGCGCCTGTTCCTATTACCTTAAGGAAAGATTCTGAAAGTTCACCGCGACCTGCTTTATCGAGTAGCTGATCAGAAGTTTGCACGACTTCCGCTAAGGGTCCATTAAAAAACACCATGCCCAGTTGCAGGGTAACGGGGATATCGGCAACAGGATTTTGCGTGTTTTTATGCTCGGGTGGAAAAAATACCATGCGAATTTCACCGACTTCGTCTGGTATTTTTTCGCAACCACCACCTGGTGCCACGAACGCGAAAAACTCTTCAGCATTATGAAGTGGTACGCTTTCTTCCTTGAACTCGGTGTCGCCTGCTTTGGCGCTAAATTCTACGGTAAGTATAGGTTTCATACGATTAGCCACCTTTAATCAAACTGATATCAACGAATAATCCAAGTGGATGTTCATCATTAATATAGAAAATTTCACGTGGACTGTGCTTGATGCTTATCAAGCAAAGCAGAGTTTTTGCTCTGTATTTACGGTGTACTAAAAAGAAGCAGAGCCATTTGTATGGCTCTGTCTGTGTGCGTGTAACAGTAGTTACCGTGAGTGTATTATTCTGCTGTTTAATGGTGACCAAAGCCATTTATGCTAACGATTCCGGATTCACCCTGATCGCCGTTGGCGTCAGTGGCAATTATACTGGTGGTTTCGCCGATTGCGCCCGTTGCCCGGAACCAGCCCGTTGTGGCATTGATAGTACCTGCTGCAGGATTACTGAGGCTGAAGGTATAAGGACCAGTACCACCAATTGCAGAGAACAGTACCCAGTTAAAACGATTAACACTGGCGATGGCTGGTGAGACATCGATGGTCACTACAACGTCGGTAATTGTAATGGAACCGGTTGTGGTGGCGAAGCCATCTGCATCGGTAACACTTGCAGTGATTGTACCCACGGCAGATGCTGTCAATAAACCGTTAGCATCAATAGTGGCAATAGTGGTATCACTAACTGACCAGGTATACGGTGGATTACCGCCGCTGGTAGATAACTGTAAGCTATCACCGATCAGCAGCGTGCCAGATTGCGGTGCCACCGAAACAGCGCGTACTTCTACAGGCCCGGAATTCACTGTCATGCCGAGAGAGTCCGTTACAGTTACGGTAGTAGTACCGGCCGCAAGCCCGCTAAGCAGTCCATTGGCAGCAATGCCTGCTATGGCTGGACTGGAACTGGACCAGGTGAAAGGCGGGACACCACCTGCCGCATTGAACTGCAGACTGTCGCTAACACCGATCAACCCTGTTTGTGGTGTCAGGCTAATATCAGAGACGGTAATGGTACTGGAGCTTACACTATTGCCGGCGTTATCAATGACGTTCACCGTCGTAGTTCCTACGGCCAGGGCGGTAAGTTCACCGGTTATGGCATTGATGCTGGCCACTGTGGGATTGTTTACGCTGTAGGCGTAGGGGGCAACACCGCCACTGGCAGAGAATCGTAGTGATTGACCGACACCGACCGAGCCACTGTTGGGTGTTACGGTCATTTGTGTGACGGTGATAGCGGCACTGGTGCCCGTGTTGTTATTACTGTCGGTTGCGGTGATTTGTACTACACCTGGTGCCAACGCAGTGAAGTGACCCGTGGTATCAATCACTGCTACAGAAGGATTGGAGCTTGACCAGACATAGGGGGCGGTGCCACCACTGGCCACTAAAGCAGCCGTTTCGCTTACCGCAAACTCCATAACTCCGTTAACAGTAGTAACCGCTATTTGTGGTGCCAGCGTAGATAAGGCCTGAAATGCGTTTACGCGGCCACCAGATACGGTGCGGCCCGCTAGAGAGGGTAATAGATCAACCGTACTTAGTAGTGCTGATTTTACATCTGCTGGCGTGAGGCCTGGCTGTTTTGCCAATAACAAAGAAACTACACCGGTAACATGCGGTGTCGACATGGAAGTACCGTTCATGGTGGCGTAATTGTTAAAAGGCACGGTACTTAATGTATTCACGCCGGGTGCCGCCAGATCAACTGTGACTGCACCAAAGTTGGAAAAGTTGGCTAACTGGTCGTTGGCACCGGTCGCCGCCACAGAAATAATGTTGGGTAAGTTATAAGCCGCCGGGTAAATGGGAAAGTTGTCGGAATTATTGCTGCTGTTGCCCGCTGCAGCTACTACGATGTGACCTGCGTTGTTGGCAGCAGCGATTGTGTCATAGAGCGCCTGACTGAATGCAGTACCACCATAGCTCAGATTGCTGACTCGCGCACCCAGTGCTACTGCATAATTCAAAGCCCGTATGGCATTCGCCGTAGAACCCTGGCCAAAGCGATTGAGAAACTTGACTGGCAATATTTGCGCTGTCCAGCTGACACCGGTCACACCAATGCCGTTGTTGCCGACGGCGGCAATCGTGCCACTCACATGGGTGCCGTGGTTCAAGTCATCCTGTGGATTGTTATCGTTGTTCACAAAATCCCAACCGTTGATGTCATCGACAAAACCATTGCCGTCATCATCAATGCCATTGTTTGCAACTTCATTGGGATTACGCCAAATGTTGGATTGTAAATCCTGGTGATTAAAGTCGATACCGGAGTCCAGTACTGCCACTAAAACCGGATTGCTGCTACCTGTTTCAATGTCC
>NZ_CDLKIE010000130.1:0-3256 GCF_975902315.1 Kaarinaea lacus
ACCTACGTAGGTAGTTGTACTTAGGATTTTACGTGGTATAGTTCGATTCTATGTTAAGGGATAAAAATTTACTGTTGTATACAAGTAATAATACAAATGCACAGATAACCCACTGATATTAAAAATAATTAGGGTTATCAGCCCGGC
This sequence comes from Kaarinaea lacus, assembly GCF_975902315.1. Classification (NCBI taxonomy): domain Bacteria; kingdom Bacillati; phylum Cyanobacteriota; class Cyanophyceae; order Nostocales; family Nodulariaceae; genus Kaarinaea; species Kaarinaea lacus. Next base: position 148 of record NZ_CDLKIE010000130.1, read on the forward strand.
AAAGGCAGCAAAAAATTGGGTTCTGGTTAGTGAGCGGTTTAACTATCTAGAACCTGGTACATGGTCGATTTAAGGAGTGTTATCGGCCATGGAAGGCGCAACTGTTTTGTCATAAGTAATGGCATGCAGTTAGTCACTTGTGAAGTACCCAGGATGCAAGGGAACAACACAGGTGTTTGACCAGGGCAGTATGTGGATATCACATCACATACAATTTTTTACGAAACGTTTGGGGGGAAAGATGAATACGTACAGTATTTTTCGTGCGTCACTTCTCACTGCTATAGGGCTACTATTCTTGTCTGCCTGCGGCGGGGGTGGAGGCGGAGGTGGAGGTAACAACGGTACTCCACCAACCATCACAATCACGGCTCCCAGTGTAGATCCTAGCTACACAGCGAGCACCGGTACCATTGCCATAGCGGGTACCGCTACCGACGATAACGAAGTAACTGAAGTAACGTGGACCAATAGCGCAGGTGGAAGTGGAACTGCGCAGGGCACGGAACAATGGAGTTATGCCGGATTAGTTCTGCAACAGGGCGTAACGAACATCATTACGGTTACTGCCACAGATTCGGATAATAATACTTCTTCTGATACGATCACCGTCACCTACGATAACGTGCTTGATAATGCTCCACCTGAAATATCAATTACGGCTCCGAGCGCTGACCCCACGTACACAACCAACAACGGTTCGATAACTATTGCTGGAACAGCTACTGACGATACCGAGGTTACACAGGTAACCTGGGCAAACAGTGCTGGTGGCACTGGTTCTGCGGTTGGAACAACCAGTTGGAGTTACACTGGTTTAACGCTGCAAGCAGGTACTAACGTAATTACGGTAACAGCAAGAGACGCAGCAAATAACGTCTCAACGGATGTTATTACCGTTACCTATAACGTTGTAGATGCAGCGCCACCTCAAATCAGTATCACATCTCCTGAAGATGACGGAAATTACACAACAGGTACAAATGTAGTATCTATTTCAGGATCTTCTTCGGATGATATCGGTGTTACCCGTATCAAGTATACGAACAACGGTGGACAGGAATATGACACTTTAACTCGTAATCCCTGGTACTTTAATAACATTTCCCTTTCCCCAGGAAATAACAATATCGTGGTTACGGCCTACGATGCATCCAACAAGCAAACATCTGCAACAATCAATGTGTTTTATGAGCAAAATCAGGTGGCTGAAAGCTGCATGAATTGCCACAACGGTTCGAATGCGGATGATTATGCTGGCAATGGTCTAGTAAATCCTCATCCTTTTGCTGGCGCAGCTAATATTCGCTGCACGGTTTGTCATGGTGGTGATGGACAGGGTGCAGGAAAAGATGGCAGTCATGTCCCTCCTCCTCCATCAATGGCGACTGACCAGCAGTTAATCGATGACCCTGTTGCTTATTTCAACCGATTGACCCTGACAGGCCTTGATAAATACCCTGATTACACGGTGAATGGCGTTACATACACTGCGCTTGAATATTTACAATTTATTAATCCTGGTGATTTACGCGTTGTATCACAAGGCGAAAGTTGTGGACGTTGTCACGGTGACAATCATGTTGAGTGGGTAACGCGAAGTGTACTAGCCACTGAAGCGGGAATTTTGTCTGGCGCTATGTACGCGGCAGGTATAGAAAATTCCATACCGCAACATGTTGGCCTGTACCAGGATACGGCCGCGGACGAAGCGTTCCGTTATGTATCGAATCCTGATTTTAACCAGTTTACTGCTGACATTGGCGGAATCAGTCAAGTCAATGAGTACCCGGTTATCAGTCAATACAATGGCCAAACCAATGACGGCATTCCACTTATCCAGGGTGGCTTGCTGAATGCTTTCTACAATGCGGCAAATCTGGCAAATGACCTTTACACTGCTGCCGAAGAAAACGGCGCTAAAACCAACCGCGTTCGTGAAAACAGTGCACTCGCTTCCCTGTATCATGAACAAGTAGCATTTACCTGTGGTGATTGTCACCTGGGCAGCGCTGGTGCTAACAATCGGTACGGTGATTTTCGCTCTTCCGGTTGTACGGCGTGTCATATGGCATACAGCCCGGATGGCCGCAGTCGCAGTTCTGATCCTAATGTAAATACTCAGGAGCCTGTAAATCCTGACGCTATTGCAGCGCCAGAACGTCCACATATCCGCATGCATATTATTCAAAATGTCGCCAAGACATTACCGAATAACCAGTTTGTAACGGGTATCCAGGACATGGCTTGCGCTGGTTGTCATCAAGGATCAAACCGTACCGTAATGCAGTACTGGGGTATACGTTTGGACCAAAATGCAGATTTGGCAAATAATTTCCAATATCCTGCCAATCCCAACACGTTTGTTAACACTGCGGACGATACTCGTTTGTTTGATCCCGCTGTCAACAACAACACATTCAACGGACGCAATGCCGATCAATACATAGCCTTTGAAGACTACGATGCTGATGGTCGAGATGATACGCCTGAGGACATCCATCACGAAAAAGGCCTGGGTTGTATCGATTGTCATGGCAGCCGTGACCTTCATGGTGGTGCGACTGGTGATCCTACCAGCGGCCAGATTATGAGCCGACAGGACCAGGTAGTATCAATTACCTGTGCCAGCTGCCATGGAACAATCTCTGCGTATGCGACGACAGTATCATGTCTGACATACGACGACATTGAAGCTGAATGTGCCACTGACAACAAAGGTAACGCGTTACGTCATGTGACACGCGATCCCAACAACGGCAATTTCATACTGAAAAGCCGTGTGAATGGGCAACCTCACTACGTACCACAAACGCGCGATACAATCATCAACAATAACAAGGCCAATCCTTTCACTAATCAATTGGTCTACAGCCCGAAAGCATCTTATGCGATGGGGCGTGCTGATGGTGATATTGCAACTGGTACAGGGCCAATCCAGACTAATCCGAATCTGTATACCAATGGCTTTAGCCATACAGATTCCATGGACTGTGTATCCTGTCATGCATCTTGGACCAATGCATGCGTGGGTTGCCATTTAGCAGGCGAATTCGACAACAACCCGAACAATTACCGTTTCAGTAATATTACGGGTGAACGAATTGCC
>NZ_CDLKIE010000131.1:0-3584 GCF_975902315.1 Kaarinaea lacus
GTCAGGTTTTTCCCGGCAATAAATCGCAACGCCGCTATAACCCTTTTTCTCCGCTTCAAAGTAATAAGAGTGAAAGTTTTTGGGGTAAAAAATTTCATTATCCAGCTGATGGGCCTGCGCTTTGATTTCCTGAATGCACACTACGTCGGCTTTTTGCTTTTTTAGCCACTCGAAAAAGCCTTTTTTCTGGGCAGCTCGAATACCGTTTACATTTGCTGTAATGACTTTCATTTTTAGGTCCGCTGAGATACATAAGACTGCTCATGATACTGAAATAATGGCGTTTGATCTATTGCTGCGAATGTATTTTTTAAACAGCCGTAGAGTTCATCGACAATAATTGATTATAATAAGTCAATATCAGCAGTTTGATAGACGTGTATATTTGCTAATCCGAGGTTTTAATTAAACATGGAAAATTATCAAAAAGAATTTTTATCGTTTGCCATTGATATTGGTGTGTTGAGATTTGGCGAATTTACACTGAAATCGGGACGCCAAAGTCCCTACTTCTTTAACAGTGGTTTATTTAATACCGGACGAAGCCTGGCGAAGCTGGGTAGTTTTTATGCGCAAACTATCGTTAAGTCCGGGATCGATTTCGACATGATCTATGGACCTGCTTACAAAGGCATACCGCTGGCATCCGCCATGGCTATCGCTTTGGCTAACGACTATGACAGGGACTTGCCGTACGCGTTTAATCGAAAAGAAGTAAAAGATCATGGTGAAGGCGGCGTTATTGTTGGTGCGCCTCTACAGGGCAAGGTCCTGATTATTGACGATGTTATTTCAGCGGGCACCTCGGTTCGCGAATCGATAGATATTATAAAAGCACAGGGAGCAGAACCGGCCGGTGTTGTTATTGCGCTGGATCGCCAGGAAGTGGGTAAAACCAGTAAAACAGCCATTCAGGAAGTCGAAACAGAATTTGGTGTTCCCGTGGCAAACATTGTTTGTCTGGGTGACCTGATCAATTATCTGGAACAAAACTCAGACATGCAGGAGTTCATGGCTGCCATTAAAACCTATCGTGAAAAATATGGCGTTAGTTAATTAACTTTCAATTTAACCCATTATCAGCTTGAATCCGACAACCAGCGTAATGACTTCGTAAGCTCGTTTGATCCATGTGTTGCCTTTGATGATTGCGAGATGAGCGCCAATATACCCACCCAATAATGAGCCCAGTAGTAAAGCCGGTAACCATGCCCACTTGATGTCTGAAAGCATGGCTAAAGCGGTAGCACCAGTTCCGTTCCAGAACAAACCAACCAGTATCAGGGTATGCGCAACAGCGCGCTTATAATCCAGGCCAAACCAGCTAACCAGCCATAACGTAACAAATAATCCGGTACCCGAAGTCAGTGAACCATTCAAGGCGCCGATGACGAACAAAACCATTCCGCCAATTAGTATTGAGCGTGTTGTAATGGCAGTTTCCTTTTTTTGCAGACCTAATTGCGGCTTAAAAACGGAATAAAGTCCAAGCCCGGCGGTAAGAATGCCAAGCGCGATTTCAGCATTCCTGTCCGGCACCAGGAGTATCACATTGGCACCCAGAATGACACCGGGCAGTCCGAATGACAGCATCGCAAAGGTCAGTCGTTTATCAAGAGATCCCTCTCTGAGATTTCGAATGGTCGCGCCAATACCTAAGGCGACACTGGCCACTTTGTGGGTTGCCAATGCAATACCAAACGGCAGGCCAAGGAAAATCAGTGCGGGAAACTGGATGAGGCCGGCGCCGCCGCCTGCGAAGGCAGAAAAGATATTAGCAATAAGGGAAATGAAGAATAATAATAGTTGTTCCAGATCAAGCAAGATCTGCGGCCTGTGCTGGTAATAGAATTAACGACTGGAAGATTTTATTAATGTGCCTACACCTTCATCAGTGAAGATCTCCAGTAATACGGCATGCTCTACCCGGCCATCAACGATGTGCGAGGTATTAACCCCTGATTTCACGGCATTTAACGCGCTGGCAATTTTTGGCAGCATGCCGCCGTGGATGGTTCCGTCTTCGATAAGGTGGTCTACTTCAGTTGCTGTTAAGCCGGTCAACAGTTTACCGTTCTTGTCCAGCAGACCTTCCGTATTGGTAAGCAACATAAGTTTCTCCGCTTGCAGGGTTTCCGCAAGCTTGCCAGCAACCAGGTCTGCGTTAATGTTATAAGACAAACCATCTTTTCCGACGCCGATGGGAGCGATGACCGGGATAAAGTTGCCCTTTACCAGCATATTTACAACGGAAGCATCAATGCTTTCAACATCGCCCACATGACCAATATCGATAATCTCGGGCGCGTTCATTTCCGGCGCGTTCTTGGTAAAGGTGAGTTTCTTGGCGTGAATTAAATCGCCATCCTTACCTGTTAATCCTACGGCGTTGCCCCCTTTTCGGTTAATCAGGTTAACGATATCCTTATTGACCAGGCCGCCCAATACCATTTCTACTACGTCCATGGTTTCAGCATCAGTAACCCGCATGCCTTGAACAAACTCGGATTCTTTGCCGAGGCGTTCCAGCAGGTTTCCGATCTGTGGCCCACCACCATGAACTACCACCGGGTTAATACCCACGGCTTTCATCAGCACGATATCCCGTGCAAAGCTTGCTTTTAACGCTTCATCAACCATAGCGTTGCCGCCGTACTTGATCACAAAAGTCTTGCCAGAAAATCGTTGAATGTACGGCAGGGCCTCTGCCAGCACGTGGGCAGTGTTTATGGCTGATTTGCGTGTTAATGACATAGTGGTTTAGAAATATTTTAAAATGGAATTTTCAAATCGGGATCGGCGTTTTCCTTTACCAACTGACGAAACGAATCCTTAATTCTTTCCAGCACCTGTTCGTTATCACCTTCAAAACGAAATACCAGGCAGGGTGTGGTATTGGAAGCGCGTACCAGGCCAAAACCGTCTTCCCAGTCAGCCCTGACACCGTCAATAGTGGTAAGTTTAGCACCTTCAAAGTTTGCGTTGCTAACCAGCTTATCTATTAGTTTAAAATGCTCGCCTTCTGCCATATTGAGATTGAGCTCAGGAGTATTTACGCTATCAGGTAATTCAGCAAATATATCTGTAGCCGGACGAGGATCTTTTGCGAGTATTTCCAGCAAACGTGAAGCGGTGTATAGCGCATCATCAAAACCATACCAGCGTTCCTTGAAAAAGATATGCCCACTCATTTCACCGGCCAACAATGCGCCGGTTTCTTTTAATTTTGCTTTAATAAACGAATGCCCGGTTTTCCACATAATGGGATTGCCGCCAGCCTTTTCGATGACTGCGGGTAATTTGATGGTGCATTTAATGTCAAAAATAATATCGCCACCGGGATTTCGAGCGAGGATGTCTTTGGCATAAAGCATTAATTGACGATCAGCCCAAATCACTTCTCCCTGGGGTGTAATAACCCCGAGACGATCACCGTCACCATCAAAGGCCAAACCAATATCGGCATCACTGGAAGCCAGTGCCTTTTTCAAATCCTGCAAGTTTTCCGGTTTGCTGGGATCGGGGTGGTGGTTGGGAAAATTCCCATCTACATCGCAAAACATTTCTGTCACATCACACCCCAA
>NZ_CDLKIE010000132.1:0-6351 GCF_975902315.1 Kaarinaea lacus
ACCTGGATGCCTGCGCACAGGAACTACTGGAACACGGTTGCGAGTATGTGTTGATTACCGGTACTCATGAAAATACACCAACTGTCATAAACAACCTGTATTCTGAACAACAACTGGTTGAGTCTTTCAACTGGGAACGATTACCCTACAGTTTTCACGGTTCCGGTTGTACGCTGGCAGTCGCGATAGCGGGATTGCTGGCTCAGGGGCTGGATCCGTCTAATGCCATTTATGAAGCACAGGAATATACCTGGGAAGCATTGAGTCACGGATATCGGATCGGAATGGGACAATCGATACCCAACCGGTTATTCTGGGCACATGGAGACGACGAAGAATAAATTCAAATCGATGCTGTACGGATTGTACGCAATTACCCCCTGTTCCAGCCTCCAGTCATTAAGTACTTCTGAACTTGTCTCAAAAATTCACGCTGCCATCGAAGGTGGAGCGCGGATTGTACAGTATCGTGAAAAACAGCTTCCTGAGGCAGCCCGACGCCAACAGGTGCATGCGATCAAATCGCTTTGTGAAACCCACAATGTTTGTTTTTTGGTGAATGATGACGTGGCGATGGCTCACGACGTTGGGGCGCAGGGCGTACACCTGGGGAAGGGCGATTTATCCCTGGTACAGGCGCGTGAAATTCTGGGCGATTCAGCCATTATTGGCATTTCCTGTTATAACCAGCTTGAACTGGCGGTTAGAGCCCAGGAGCAGGGCGCGGACTACGTAGCATTTGGTCGATTTTTCTCCTCTCAAACCAAACCATCGGCTGTACAGGCCGACATCGAGTTACTAATTCGGGCAAAAACCGAACTATCTATCCCCATTGCGTGTATTGGGGGAATTACAGCGGAAAATGCTAAACTACTCGTTTCGGCAGGCGCAGATATGCTGGCGGTAATTAATGCCATTTTTGGTACCAAAGATAATAGTAGTGCGGAAGATATCAGGCAGGCGGCGCATCAAATAGCTGAATGTTTTGATTCACGCTAGCAACATGCAACGATTAAGTAATTAAAAACACGAGTATCAAAAACAAAATCCAATAATTAAGGAATTCATCATGACGCGATCACATGACTTATTTGAACAAGCCCAACAATATATCCCCGGTGGTGTTAATTCTCCGGTGCGTGCTTTTCGAGGCGTGGGCGGCGATCCTGTTTTCTTTAAGCATAGTGAAGGTGCGTATCTCGTTGATGAAGATAACAATCGCTATATTGATTATGTGGCGTCCTGGGGGCCAATGATTGTCGGCCATCAACACCCGGAAGTCATCAAGGCGGTGCAGGCAGTTGTTGCAGAAGGTATTGGTTATGGTGCGCCAACGGCTATTGAAACGGAAATGGCGCAGCTGGTTTGTGAACTGGTGCCATCAGTGGAGATGGTGCGCATGGTTAACTCCGGTACTGAAGCCACCATGAGCGCCATAAGGCTGGCGCGTGGCTACACGGGGCGCGACAAATTAATCAAGTTTGAAGGTTGTTATCACGGCCATTCTGATTCTTTATTAGTGAAGGCAGGTTCCGGTGCCTTAACCCTGGGTGTCCCAACATCGCCTGGTGTTCCTGCTTCACTTGCGGAACATACCATTACACTAAACTATAACGATATCGATCAGGTGCGGCAGGCATTTGATGAGGTGGGCGATCAGGTGGCCTGTGTCATTGTGGAGCCGGTTGCGGGCAATATGAATTGCATTCCACCGGTACCGGGTTTTCTGGAAGGTTTGCGTGAACTCTGCGATAAGCATGGCGCCGTTTTAATATTTGATGAAGTGATGACAGGTTTTCGCGTGGCATTAGGTGGTGCGCAACAGCACTATGGTGTAACGCCGGATTTAACTACCCTGGGTAAAGTGATTGGCGGTGGATTGCCAGTGGGTGCCTTTGGCGGCAAAAAAGCCATTATGCAGGAGATTGCGCCACTGGGGCCGGTCTATCAGGCCGGTACCTTATCAGGTAATCCGGTATCGATGGCAGCGGGTTTAACTACCTTGAACTTAATTCAGGAGGCTGGTTTTCATGATGGATTGAGTCAGAAAGCCGCTATGTTATGTGATGGTTTAAAACAGCGTGCTGCTGCTGCGGGCATCCCTCTTGCCACGAATCAGGTAGGCGGTATGTTTGGCGTGTTTTTTACTGATACTGATGAGGTCACGACGTTCCAGCAGGTCACAAAGTGTGATATTGAGCAATTTCAGATTTTCTATCATGGTATGCTGAGCCAGGGTGTTTACCTGGCGCCGTCAGCTTTTGAAGCAGGATTTGTATCCGCAGCGCATACGGACAAGGAAATTAATGCAACACTGGATGCCGCAGAAAAGGTATTTGCGTCTTTAAAATAACATCAAACTTAAACGGTATTCAGATTACAAAGGGATTGTTATGCGTCGCATGCCTGTTTTCATGCCGCCTGGTTACAATTTTGCAAAATATTTAAGGTTTGCTATCGCAACGCTGCTAATTGAGTTTGTTGCTGTTAGCATTGCTTCACCTGTATTTGCAGCGCCCGCGAAAAACAGGTCAGTTGAAGCGCGTGACCTAAAATCCATCGCGATTTATCCTCAATATAAGGCACCCGCCACGGTTGTCGCACTTAACGATAGCGAGCTAAGTGCAGAAATCAGCGCTATTGTGGAATCTGTTCCGGTAGAAGTAGGGCAGCAAGTCAAAAAAGGCGACTTGCTGGTCGCGTTGCGTAAAAAAGACTTTCAACTTATTTTACAGCGCGAAAAGGCGGAACTTTCTGCGTTGGAGACGCGAATTGATTTTGCACAGTATCAGTTGCAACGTGCGCAAACATTAAAGAAGCAGCAGGCAGTGTCGGAGGAATTGCTAAAGCAAAGGGAAACTGATTTGGCGGTATTGGAATCGGATAAAAAATCCCGAGAAGTGTCACTACAACAAGCTAAACGCAATCTGGCCAAGTGTAATATTCGTGCGCCATTTGATGCGGTCATTGTAGAGAAGATTGTCAGCGTAGGTGAGTTAGCAAATCCTGGCACCCCGCTGTTGAGAATCGTGGATGCCCAACAGCGCGAGGTCGCCGCAAAATTACAGAGTTACCAGATTGCTTCCTTGCATGCCGCAGCCGAATTGTATTTTGAGGATCGCAAGAACAATTATCCATTGCAACTGCGTAGTGTGTTACCTGTCATCGATCCTACCGCCCGAACCCAGGAAGTCCGTTTAATATTTAGCGCAGCAAAGGCGTTAGTGGGTGTGTCCGGCGAACTTATCTGGAAAAACCAGCAACCGCATATTCCGGCAGAAGTACTGGTGCAAAGGGGCGGTCGCCTGGGAATTTTTATTGTCAATAAAGACAGGCAGGCAAAATTCATGGTGCTTGACGATGCCGTTGAGGGGCGACCCACATTCGTTGATTTACCATTGAGTACCCTGATTGTCACCAAGGGTCGATTTCAGTTGCAAGACGGGGATGCGGTGTCGCTTTTGTAGAGTAACATATAGTGTAGCAACAAAAGGTAAAGCAACAACGAGATTTAGCATTTGTTTCGCCAACCAACCAGTACAACGATACCTGCCACATGAACCTGCTTAGACGCTTAATAAAAAACCATGTGTTAGCAAACGCAATGTTTGTCGTGGTGTTGTTAGTGGGTACGCTTACTTATATTCAAATGCCGCGCGCGCAGGATCCGGAGATTAATTTTAACTGGATAAGCATTGTGACGTTTTTACCAGGTGCGTCGGCGGAAGATGTGGAAAAACTGGTGACTGATCCTCTGGAGGAGGCTATAGCGCAGGTTGCTGATATTAAGTTTGTTTCCAGTACCAGCAGGGAAAATATGTCGAACATTCTGGTGCGATTTAACGACATTACTGAACGAGTCTTCGATAAGCGTGTTAATGATTTGCGACGCGAGGTACAAAGTAAAACCAATGCCGAATTACCCGAAGATGTTGATGATCCGCAGATACTGGAAATTACCTCCGCAAATTCGTTTCCCAGCGCGACAGTAGTTGTTACTGGAAAAGCCGATGATGAAATACTACGTCGTACTGCCTTAAACGTTAAAAAAGATATTGAACGCATAAAAGGTGTGGATGACGTCAATGCTGCAGCTTTGGTAGAGCCAGAATTGCTGGTGGAATTTTTTCCGGAGCGGTTACCGGCAAATGGTATTAGTCCTACTCAGCTGGCAAATACAATTAGCGCTTTTTTCAAAGATACTGCTGCCGGGGATTTGCAAATTGGTAATCAACAGTGGCTGGTGCGTTTAATTGGCACTGACAGTGATCCCGGCTACCTGGCGCGCTTACCCGTTATAGGCACGCAAGGCAGTATTCCGGTAGATGCAGTGGCCCGTGTACGCAGGGGAAGGGAAGACGCCACTGAAGCGGCGAGTTATGAAGGTCAGCCAGCTGTACTCTATGGTATTACCAAGCAGGCTTACGTAAATACCCTGGATTTGGTGGAGAATATTCGTGACTATATTGAGCAAAAAAACCAGCTAGTAGAACAGTTCGGTGTGCGTGTGGTCTTACTGGACGATCAAAGCATACCGACGCAAACTGCGTTAAGTGTAATGCAGGGTAATGCATTGCTGGGTCTCATATTGGTCATGGTAGTAGCCTGGATTTTTCTGGGTTCCCGAATTTCATTTTTTCTGGTTATTGGCATCCCCTTTACTTTAGCAGGGACGTTTATTGTACTGGATAACACGGGCCAGACCCTGAATCAAAGTGTGTTGCTTGCTATCGTTATCGTGTTGGGTATGTTGATCGACGACGCGGTGGTTGTCGTTGAAGCCATTTATTACCGTATACAGCGCGGAGTGGATACCATTCAGGCATCATTGGATTCTTTGCGAGAAGTTTTTAGCCCGGTGACGTCATCGGTGATGACAACCATGGCAGCATTTCTGCCCTTGATGTTGTTGCCCGGTATACTTGGTGATTTTATGTTTGTCATTCCGTTTGTAGTGACTACGGCGTTGGCACTTAGCTTACTGGAGGCATACTGGATTTTGCCAGTACATGTGTCGATGGCGAAGTTAAACTTTAATAGCCCTTCACGGTTTCATCACTGGCGCACTTGGGCAACACACTGGATAAGAATCAATTATTCCCGCGCCTTAGTTAAAACGCTACGTAAGCCGATGCTATCGATCATTGTTGTGTTGGTCCTGTTTGTAGCAACCATTGCTTCGTTTGCCGCTGGCCTGGTCAAGATTCAGTTCTTTGCCTTCGATCCCATTCGCCTGTTTTATGTCAATGTACATATGCCGCCGGGTACGAATTTGTATGACACACTGGAGCAAGTAGAAATAATCGAGCAAAAAGTGCGAAAACATTTGCTGCCTGGAGAAGCGCGCGGCATTAGTTCTGTATCGGGACAAATGTTTACGGAAATGGCGCCATTTTTCGGTGATCATTATGGGCAGCTCACGGTAAGTTTGAATCCAAAAACGACTGATATGCGATCAACACCAGAAGTGGTGGAAGCTATACGAGCCGACGTTGAGAATACTATTGGTCCTAACAAAATCTCGTTTCTTATAATGGAGGGTGGTCCGCCCAAAGGGAAACCGATCAGCGTGAAAGTTAGAGGTGACAAGTTTGATGAAATTCAGAGTGCCGTGGAAGACCTGAAACAGATTATTCGCGATATACCCGGCAGTAAAAACCTGTCGGATGATGATAGTCCGGGTAAACTGGAGATGCAGTTACAGTTTGACACTGAGGCCTTACGTAATGCGGGCCTGAATCCAGCGGACATTGCTCGCACCATACGCCTGTTGTTTGATGGTGAAATAGTGGCGAGTATGCAACACCAGGGAGAAGAACTGGATGTGCGAGTGAGGGCAGTACCCAGTACATTAAATGATATTGATAGTGTGTTGCAACGTACAATCGCGCTGCCTAATGGTGGTGTTATTGCGTTAGGGCAATTGGTAAAGGTGGAAACAGGTATAGGACGTGGCAATATAAGGCACTACAACTTTCGTCGCACTACTACTGTGGAAGCCGATTTGGATAAAGCAATGACTGATACAGTGGTTGCCAATAACATTATCAAGGAGCAGTGGGAACAATTCAGGATTAATCATCCTACTATTGATCTGGATTTTTCCGGCGAGCTGGATGATATCCAGGAAAGCATGGATTCCATGCTGATATTATTCTTATTAGGGTTAGGGTTGATCTATTTAATTCTGGGTACCCAGTTTTCCAGTTACTGGCAACCTTTTATGATTTTAACCACGGTGCCGCTGGCATTTACCGGGGTAACATTAGGTTTGATTGTGACGCAGAATCCATTAAGTTTGTTTACCATGTACGGTATTGTTGCGTTGACGGGTATCGCGGTGAATTCTGC